>JBHADD010000035.1:0-3885 GCA_041854925.1 Ligilactobacillus sp.
AAAATGCCGGTTTGTCCGTAAAATGCGTTTTGCTTACGGACAAATCAGCCAAAAATGGCACTTTGTCCGTAAATTTGAGTGAGATCTTGGATAAATAAGTTGAGCAGTACTGCTGCTTGCTATTTGGCAGCCTGTTTTTTAACGACTGCTTTCTTGTCGCTGTCCTTTTTAGGCGTATTGACCGTCAAAGTAATTTTGCCTTTTTTGGCACCGATCGTGACCGTATCTCCGATCTGAATCTTTCCTTGAAGCAATGCGTCGCTCAAAAGATCCTCAACTTCGGTCTGCAGCGCCCGTCTGATCGGTCGAGCGCCGTATTCGGGATCAAAGCCGGCTTTTGCAACGACTTCGATTGCCGCAGGAGTGACCTTGAGCTTGACTTTTTGCTCAGCAATTCGTTTAATGACGTCTTTTGTCATCAACTTGACTATTTGGTGCAGCTCATCTTTTTCGAGCGAATGGAAGATGACGATTTCGTCAATTCTGTTTAAAAATTCAGGCCTGAAACGCTTCTTCAACGATTCTCTGATCTTGGAAGACATTGCCGCATAATCATTTGAAAGATCGGTTGCACCGAAACCGACCGATTTTTCGTCACGCAATGCCGTTGCACCAAGGTTCGACGTCATAATAATGATCGTGTTCCTGAAATTGACCTTTCGTCCTTTTGAATCCGTCAAATAGCCGTCATCCAATACTTGCAGCAAGATGTTGAAAACATCCGGATGGGCTTTTTCTACTTCATCAAGCAAAACGACCGAATACGGCTTGTTGCGGACTTTTTTCGTCAGCTGTCCGCCTTCATCGTACCCGACATATCCAGGAGGAGCCCCGATCAAGCGACTGGTTGAATATTTCTCCATGTATTCGCTCATATCGATTCTGATCATGGCATCTTCCGAACCAAACATTGCTTCTGCCAAAGCTTTGGCAAGCTCAGTCTTTCCGACGCCTGTTGGTCCAAGAAACATGAATGACCCGATTGGGCGAGTCGGATCAGACAAACCGCTTCTTGCACGTCTGATTGCTTTTGACACGGCCTTGATAGCTTCATCTTGACCGACAACGCGATTATGCAGAATTTTTTCCAGATTGATCAGACGTTCGCTTTCTGTTTTCGTCAGCTGCGTAACGGGTACTCCCGTCCACTCGGAAACGACCGTCGCAACGTCTTCTGCTGAAACGACTCCGGCGTAATCTTTCTTTTCTTCTTTTTTGCGCTTGGCTTCTTCGATTTTGGCAATCTTTTCTTTTGTCTCCAAAGACTGGTTGCGCAATTTTGCCGCCTCTTCAAATTTTTCGTCAAGCAATGCCCGCTCTTGTTTCTTGGCGATTTCGGACAATTCTTTGTTCAAATCCAGCAGCTTGACGTTTTTTCCTGCTTTAACGATTCGCAAACGCGCTGCCGCCTCATCCATCAAATCAATTGCCTTATCTGGCAAAAAGCGTTTCGTAATGTAGCGACTGCTTAAGTGTACGGCTGCTTCCAAGGCCTCATCTGAAATTTTTACCTTATGGTGTTCTTCGTAACGCGGACGAACTCCTTTCAAAATTTCCAATGCGGCTTTTTGGCTCGGTTCTTCAACGACAACGGTCGCAAAACGCCGTTCCAAGGCAGGATCTGATTCAACATACTTTTGATATTCATCAAGCGTCGTTGCACCGATGACCTGCACTTCTCCTCTTGCAAGCGCAGGCTTTAAAATATTGGATGCGTCGATTGCTCCCTCAGCACCGCCCGCACCAATGAGCGTGTGCATCTCATCAATGAATAAAATGACGTTTCCATCGCTGTAAACTTCTTCGAGAATCTTTTTCAAGCGATCTTCAAATTCACCGCGATATTTAGTGCCGGCAACAAGCGATCCCATATCAAGCATCATCAAACGATCATTTAGCAGGTTTTCGGGAACGCGACCTTCGACGATGGCTTGTGCCAAGCCCTCAACAACCGCCGTTTTACCAACGCCGGGTTCTCCTAAAAGAACCGGATTGTTTTTTGTCCTGCGACTCAAAATCTGAATGATCCGATTGACTTCTTTTTCGCGTCCGATTACGGGATCAATCATGTTTTCAGCCGCCATCTCGGTCATGTCGCGACCAAGCTCATCCAAGGTCGGCGTTTTTGATTTTCCTCGCTGTTCTTCGGCTTTTTTTGTCACGCGACGCAATTGACTTTGACTGATGCCGAGCTTGCGCAAAAGAATTTGTCGAAGTTTTTTGCAATCCACATGCAGACTGGTTAAAATTCGAGACGAAAGAATGTCCTCATCGCTCAACAATGCCAAAAGAAAATGTTCGGTCCCAATTCTGACGGCCCCCGTCAAAAATGCCTGTTTCCTGGTTTCGTCCAAAACAGCCTTGGCCTTTGGAGAATACGGCAAATAGTTGCTTGGCGACTGACGAAGCAAATTGCCATACCCGGCTAAACGTTCGATTTCTCGACGAACATCGCCTGGTGTCACCATCGCTTGTTTTAAGACCTGACCTGCCACGCCCTTGTCTTCAATCGTCAATGCCAAGAGCAGGTGTTCGGTCCCGATTGCCTGATGTCTGAAATAATTTGCCTGTTCCTGCGCAATCGCCATTACGCGTTTTGCGCTGTCAGTATATAAATCGTCCATGGAATTACCTTCCTTCTTTAGTGTTGTCAGTCAGCACATTTCAGCCTGTTGATAACGCTCTTTAAAATGCGCGCACGCACGATATCCTCGATCTCATGGTCACTGAAGGCCAAAACGTTGCGATTGAACGTGCTTAAAATAAGATTTGCTTCCCTTCTGTTCAAAAAATGATTCTCATACAGAGCCTGAACCACCTTGAAAGCATCCGTTTCAGTTATCGATTTGCCGGTGTACTCGATCAAGTCATTCAAATATTCCGCATCATCGACCAGATCAACTTTCTCAATCCTGATGTATCCGCCGCCTCCACGCTTGCTTTCAACCAAATAACCATTTTGAACCGTAAAACGCGTTTTGATTACATAGTTAATCTGTGACGGAACGCAGTCAAACTGCTGAGCTATTTCCGAACGCTTAATTTCAATTGAAGGCGACTCTTTTAAGATGCTTTTCAAATATTGCTCAATTATATCAGAAATATTCCGATTCTGCATATTCTACCACCCTTCTTCACGCTTTGACTATGTTTGACTATTATTATAGACGCGTCAGGTGTCAATTTGCAATCAATATCACTTGTTATCCGCATGAAAACATGTTCTGATCTCGCAGCTGCATGTACTTTCCAACCTGTGATAACTACAATTAATTATAGTCTTTTCGTAACATTTTTGCACCATGATTCATAATGTGATATGACCGACAATCAAGCTTAAACCATTGAAAAATACAGAGCTTTTGTGAAGTTAAGAAACAAAAAGAATTTCTTTGTCTGAACCATGGGTATGATGGCGAATTAAACAAGCCTATAATTAAAAATCCAGGATGCGATTTGTATAATCTTCGCATTCTGGACACTAACGCAACAATCGCTGTTGCAAACCGTTTTATTCAAATCGGGAAAACAGGATTTGAACCTGCGACCCCCACGTCCCGAACGTGGTGCTCTACCAAGCTGAGCTATTTCCCGGTAACCATAATCTATTATAGTATTTTAAAACTGATTTTGCACTATATTTATCGCAAAATATTAAAAAAATAGAATATCCGCAATCAATCAGTTTAATGATTGACTACAAAAAAAGACTGGCGTAAATCCAACCGTAATCTATTAAATCGGGAAAACAGGATTCGAACCTGCGACCCCCTGGTCCTAAACCAGGTGCTCTACCAAACTGAGCTATTTCCCGATAACCGGTCAATCAAATTATGACCAATAAAAAATGCACCCAGTAGGAGTCGAACCTACAACCTTCTGATT
>JBHADD010000036.1:0-3192 GCA_041854925.1 Ligilactobacillus sp.
ACTTTTTTGGACCGCTTCGCACCTGATCCGATGCAGCTGATCAGAAATCAGCATGGAATTCCTAACTGTGGCATTGCGGTTTTTGAATACGAGCCTGAAACCGAGAATTTCGTGCTGGAAAATTTGGTAGATCCGCTTCGTTGGGGTCATAAAGACGATGATGTCGTAAAACTCTGAATTTTACGGCGGAAATCTTTTTAGAAAAGCAGTTTGAAAGCATATGAAAATAATGGTATCATATCTTAGAATGGTTTATGGCCTATAATGAATCAAGATTTAGGAGGAATTAACTTAGATGGCGGATATTAAATACAAACGCGTTGTTTTGAAATTGAGTGGCGAGGCATTGGCCGGTGAAGCAGGCCACGGCATCAACCCACCCGAAATCTGTAAAGTTGCCGAAGAAATCAAGGAAGTTCATGATCTCGGAGTCGAAATCGCAATCGTTGTCGGCGGCGGCAACATGTGGCGCGGCGAAGCAGGCGCAGCGATGGGCATGGAACGTGCGCAAGCCGACTATATCGGCATGCTCGGCACGGTGATGAATGCTTTGGCATTGCAGGATAATTTGGAATCGGTCGGGGTTCCGACCCGCGTTCAAACGGCGATTGAAATGCGCCAGGTTGCTGAACCTTATATCAGAAGAAAAGCCGTGCGTCACCTCGAAAAGGGTCGCATCGTGATTTTCGCTGCTGGGACCGGTTCTCCATATTTCTCAACTGATACGACTGCTGCTTTACGCGCCTCAGAAATCAACGCCGACGTGATTTTGATGGCCAAAAACGGTGTTGACGGGGTATATTCGGCAGATCCTCGTCAAGATGAAAATGCAGTCAAGTATGACAGTTTGACACATCTTGATATTATCAACAAGGGTCTTAACGTAATGGATACGACGGCATCCTCCCTTTCAATGGATAATGATATTCCGCTTGTCGTCTTCAATATGAATAAGCACGGCAACATCAAGAAAGTTGTTGTCGGTGAAAATATCGGTACGACGGTTACGAAATAATTGACAGCTTTAAAAGCCGGGTGCGCAGTTCCCGGCTTTTTTGATGCAGTCTTTTTGACGATGAAAATGTTTTAATTTTTTTCAGTCAGATGTCAGATTATTTTTGACAAATTTACTTTCGTTAGATAACATAGTACTTGGTAATAATTTGGAATTATCTCGTGATATCAATGATAATTTCCTCAAAAAGGTTGACTTGAAAAAGCAACGGATACTTAAATGCTTGATCGATGGTTTATCGATAATCAGGAAGGAAGACATAACAATGGGTGTTAGTTCAGAACTAGTTAAATATCAAGAAAAGATGCAAAAAGCAGAAGCCGCTTTGCAGCATGAGCTTGGCGGAATTCGTGCCGGCGTCGCCAATGCCAGCCTGCTCAATCGCGTGATGGTTGAATACTACGGTGCTCCGACTCCGCTTAACCAAATGGCGCAAATCTCAGTTCCTGAAGCACGCGTTTTGCTTGTTACGCCATATGACAAATCCTCTTTGAAGGACGTTGAACATGCTTTGCTTGCTTCAGACCTCGGCTTGACGCCGATGAATGACGGCAGTGCGATTCGTTTGGTCATTCCGCAGCTTACTGAAGAACGACGCAAGGAACTTGCCAAGCAGGTTCGTGCAGCGGCTGAAAAGGGCAAGGTTGCGGTCAGAAACGTTCGTCGCGAAATGATGGATTCATTAAAAAAGGCACAAAAGAACGGCGATATGAGCGAAGATGCGCTTCATGATCTTGAAGACGAAGCACAAAAGATTACGGACGCTTCGATCAAGAATATTGATGGGATTACGGCTGCTAAGGAAAAAGAAATTTTGGCAGAATAGTCAGCTTTCTTAGATAACGGGGCAAACGGCGCAATTTCAGGCAGAATGCGCAAGCTGCCCCGTTATTCTTGTATCTGCTGAAACATGATTCGGAGGTTTTGAAAAGATGTTTTCAAAATTATTTAAGACGAATTCAGAAAATGAAACTGAAGAAGTCAATTTAGATGAAAATAAGATTCCAAACCATATTGCTATCATCATGGACGGCAACGGACGCTGGGCTCAAAAAAGGCATTTGCCGAGAGTTGCCGGACATAAGCAGGGGATGGAGAACGTAAAGGAAATTACCAAAGCAGCGAGCAATCTCGGTGTCAAAGTTTTGACGCTTTATGCATTTTCAACCGAAAATTGGAAGCGTCCAGAGTCTGAAGTCAGCTTTTTGATGGATCTTCCTTCAAAATTTTTTGACACGTTTGTTCCCGAATTGATTGAAAACAACGTCAGGGTAAACGTGATGGGGTATACGGATCAATTGCCGGAAAAGACGCAAAAGGCCGTTTTTGATGCGATTGAGCAAACAAAAGACTGCACGGGAATGATATTGAACTTTGCTTTGAATTACGGTGGCAGAGCAGAGATCGTGACCGGCGTCAAGAAAATTGCCGAGAAGGTTCAAAATAACGAACTTGCTGCAGATGAAATCGATGAGGAAACAATCCGCAAGAGTCTGATGACGGCATTCGTTTATCCGTATGACGATCCGGAGCTTTTAATTCGGACAAGCGGCGAAGAACGCATTTCAAATTTCTTGTTGTGGCAGCTTGCTTACAGTGAGATGGTTTTCACCGATGTTTTTTGGCCTGATTATTCTCCGGCTGATCTGGCGGAAGATATCAGCAAATTTCAACAACGCGATCGTCGTTTCGGCGGTCTGAACGAGGAGGACAAAAAGTAATGAGAACACGTGTCATTACGGCAGTAGTGGCTTTGGCCGTTTTTATTCCGTTATTATTGATTGGCGGCGTGCCGTTTAACGTTTTGGTTTTTGCAATGGGCATTGTCGGGATGTCTGAATTTTTAATCATGAAGAAAGAGCTGATCGTTTCCGTTGAAGCATTGCTCAGTTTTATCGGTATTACGGTGCTGCTTGCGCCTGGCCAGTGTGCCAAGTTTTTGCCGAAAAACGTCACGACGCTTGATGCTTTTTATTTCGTAATGCTTGCGCTTTTGATCTACACCGTTTTTTCAAAAAACCGCATTTCGTTCGATGATGCTGGCGTTACGGCTTTAGGTGCGCTCTATGCCGGGATGGGCTTTCATTTGATGATGCAGGCTCGTGCCCAAAGCGTTTGGGTCATCTTATATGCACTTTTGATCGTTTGGATTACCGACTCTGGTGCTTATCTGATCG
>JBHADD010000037.1:0-3790 GCA_041854925.1 Ligilactobacillus sp.
AAGTTCTTCAGGCGTTGTTGCCCCCATCTTGGTAAAATCAAAGCGCAAATAATTCGGTTCGACAAGCGATCCGGCCTGATGAGTATGTTCTCCTAAAACGTCACGCAAAGCCTGATCAAGCAAATGAGTTGCCGTATGATTCTTTTTGACCTTGTCATGAAATTCAACGTTTACTTCCAGATGATATTTCGCATCTTTCTTCATTTCTGCCAAAACCCTTAGCGTGTGCATGTTTTGACCATTAGGCGCATGCTGAACGTCCTTGACTTCGGCCACGACTTTGCCGTCTTCATTTTTGATGATGCCCTTATCAGCAACCTGTCCGCCCATTTCGGCATAAAACGGCGTCTTGTCAAAGATGACTTGTGCTTCGCCCTCAGAAACACCGTCAACAAGCTTGTTGTCAACGATAATATCTTTCAAAATGCCGTCTGCGGCAAGTTTTTCGTACCCAACGTATTCGCTTGGCGTTTTGATGTCAGTCAACAATCCGTTTTGAACGCCCATTGACTTGGCATTGCCGCGAGCAGCTCTTGCACGTTCTTTTTGTTTTTGCATTTCTTCGTCAAAGCCTGCTTTGTCGACATCAAGACCTTGATCGGATGCAATTTCTTTTGTCAATTCCAACGGGAATCCATAAGTATCATAGAGTTTGAATACGCCCGCTCCGGCAAGTTTCGTTTCGCCTTTTGCCTTTGTTTCGGAAATAAGTTCTTCAAGCAGACCAACACCGTCTTTGAGCGTTTCATTGAAACGATCTTCTTCGTTACGGATGACTTTTTGGATATAATCGGACTGATCCAAAACTTCAGGATATGCTGATTCCATGATTTTACCGACGATCGGAACAAGTTTGTAGAGGAATGCTCCTTCAACGCCAAGCTTTTGACCATGCATGACTGCACGACGAATCAAACGACGAATGACGTAGCCGCGACCCTCGTTTGAAGGAAGCGCGCCATCACCGATTGCAAACGTCACGGCACGCGCGTGGTCTGCAATAACCTTGAACGAAATGTCCTTTTCGGCATCGTCGCCGTAATGAACGTCTCCTTTTGCCATCTTGGCAGTCTCATCGATAATCGGCATGAACAAATCCGTTTCAAAGTTCGTTTTGGCATGTTGGAAAACGGAAACGACACGTTCAAGACCCATGCCCGTATCAATGTTTTTATGTGGAAGCGGTTCATAGGTTCCGTCAGGTTTATGGTTGAATTCAGAGAACACGATGTTCCAAATTTCAAGGTAGCGTTCATTTTCCCCACCAGGATAATTTTCAGGATCATCTTCTGAAACGTTGTTCATTTCTTGACCGCGATCATAAAAAATTTCAGAATCAGGACCGGAGGGTCCTTCGCCGATATCCCAGAAGTTGTCTTCTGCTTCATAGATATGACTTTCTTCGACACCGACTTCCTTCCAGCATTCACGAGCAGCGCTATCCTTTGGATAAACCGTCACATAGAGTTTTTCAGGATCCATGGCAAACCATTCTTCGCTTGTCAAAAGTTCCCATGCCCAAGTAATGGCTTCTTTCTTGAAGTAGTCACCAACGGAAAAGTTTCCGAGCATTTCAAACAGCGTATGATGGCGGGCAGTATGACCGACGTTTTCAATATCGTTCGTTCTGATTGATTTTTGCGAGCTCGTGATGCGATGATTCTTCGGTACAACCGTTCCGTCAAAATATTTTTTCATTGTCGCAACGCCTGAATTGATCCAAAGAAGCGTCGGATCGTCATGCGGTACGAGCGGGGCACTCTTCATCACATCATGACCTTTTCCCTTAAAGAAATCCAGATACATTTGACGCACTTGCGCGCTAGATAATTCCTTCATCGTTAAAAAAATCCTTTCTGAAAGCAAAAAACACCGTTGCCAACGGGGACGCTGTCTGCGCGGTACCACCCCGATTGCAACGATGCTTAATCGTTTACCTCTTAATTGCTCAATTAACGTGAGCACGTTTTATTCGTAATTCATCATCGGGGAGCATCCAAACGATTCAGACGGACTTTCACAGCTCCCAAGTCCTCTCTTAGACGTGAAATGCGTTCAGACATGTCCCGATTACTTTTCAAAGTATAGAAAATATTCGCCAAAATGTCAAGTAACGCTTAAAACTATCTGTTTCCTTTCCTGGCATTGCGCATTTCTTGTCTGCGCGCAAGTTTGCGTTTTTGCTGTTCATCACGCTTGATTGCGCGTTTGATTTTGTTTTTATAGCCAGGCTTGCGTTTCTTCTTTTCTTTTTTGACCATTCCGACAATTTTCGGATCAAGCTTATTGCTCCTTGTTCTGCGCTTGAAACGACGATTGCGATCATAGGAATCGATGAGTTCTCCGTTTGAAAGTTTCTTTTCTTTAAAAGAAATGCCAAGCTCTTCCAGTTCTGCAATCATCTTGTCTTCGCTTGGAGCGTACAGCGTAATTGCCGTTCCTTCCATGCCGTTGCGCCCTGTTCGTCCGACACGATGAATAAAGAATTCAAGATCTTCCGGAATATCGTCATTGATGACTTGAGAAACTCCTTCAATATCGATTCCACGAGCCGCCAAATCCGTTGCCACCACGAATTGATATTCCATATTTTGAATTTCACGCATGGTTCTTTTGCGTTCTCTTGGCGGAATTCCTCCATGAATCTTTGCAACTCGCAATCCCTGCGAACGCAAATATCTCGTCAAGTCGTCCACGCGTTCCTTGGTATTCGCAAAGACCAGCGCCAAATAAGGCTGACCCATCGTCAAAAGCTGATAGATCAGCTGATTTCTGTCGCGTCCCTTGGTTGAAATCAGCCAATTGTCAATTGTCGGACTGATGACGTTTTTATTCTCAACGACTTCAACTACCGGATCCGTCATGTACTTTCTCAAAAACGGCTTGAGCTTATCAGGAATCGTTGCTGAAAAGACCATCATCTGCAACTCTTTTGGCATTGCAGAAGCTATTGCGTCCGTTTCTTTCAAAAAGCCAAGATCAAGCGTCATATCAGCCTCGTCAACCACCAAAACGGAGGCATTATGACCGTCAAGCGCTTGTGATTTCATTAAATCAAGCACGCGTCCGGGAGTTCCGATGACGATTTGCGGCTGCCTGTGTTCAAGTTTTTCAATCTGGCGCTGCTTATCCGTTCCGCCAACATAGTTGTGAACCAGTATTTCTTTTTCGCTGTGTTTTGCAATCTGCTTGGCAGCATCATAAATTTGATATGACAATTCACGGCTAGGAGTCGTAATGACTGCTTGAACTTCCGTCAGTTCCGGATCAATCGTTTGAAAAATCGGCAACAGGAAAGTGTGCGTCTTGCCACTTCCCGTTTGAGACTGTCCAACGACGCTTCGCCGTTTTAAAATCAAAGGAATCAGGCGTGCCTGAACTTCTGTCGGTTCTTTAAAGCCGATTTCCTTCAAAGCCGCATCGATAAACGGCTTAAAACCAAATTGCGCAAATGTTTGTGTCATTATTTTTCCTCCGTGTATTTTGCGGCCACGTCATCAAGCTTTTCAACAAATCCCGGAATCCCGCTTGCATCTTCCAGCCTGGCCCCGCTTGCCAACGGATGGCCTCCGCCACCGTATTCTTTAGCCAGTTCATTGATTACGGGCTTTTTGGAACGAATTCGCAATCGATACGTTCCGTCTTCTTGCTCGACAAAAATCGTCCAAAGAGCAAGACAAGTGTCCCACTCGACCCCAACCTCTGTCGCCAGCCGTCTAGTCCATAATTCTCCTTGTAGCATAGTCTATTACTCTACGATACGACCATACAGGTCAAATACATCAACACT
>JBHADD010000038.1:0-3739 GCA_041854925.1 Ligilactobacillus sp.
ATCAACGTTCGGTATATTCAATTAATTATCATCTTGTGATGGTGATAAAGTACCGTAGAAAAGTAATATCTGATGAAATATCGGGATACTTAAGGGCTAGGTTTGAACGGATAGGCATCACTTATGGTGTTGAATTAGTAGAGTGGAATCATGATAAAGACCATGTTCATGTGCTTTTTAAATGTACTCCCCAAATCGCCCCTGCTAAATTCATTAATGCATATAAATCAGTTAGTTCAAGACTGGTTAAAAAGAACTATCCTGAAATACGTCAATATTTGTTGAAGGAAGCTTTTTGGACTAAAAGCTACTGTTTGATTTCCACTGGCGGAGTTTCAATTGACGTAATCAAACAATATATTGAAAGGCAAGGTCAAAAATAATGGTTTTAAAAGCGTTCAAATTGAGATTATATCCTAATAAAACGCAACGCAATCAAATTCATGTTAATTTTGGTTGTGCTCGTTTTGTGTGGAATCAAATGCTTAATATGCACATTGAACGCTATAAAAACAATAAAAAGGCTAAATTCCAAGGCAGATATGCAATGGATGTCATGCTGAAAGCTTTAAAAATAGAATATCCTTGGTTAAAACAAGCAGAGTCTACGTCTCTTCAAAGAGTAAATCGAGATTTGGACGACGCTTTTCAAAGATTTTTCAATCATAGCCTTCAAATGGTTTTCCAAGGTTTAAATCAAAGAAAAACACTAACCAAAGCTATACTTCTAAATTTGTCAATAATAATATTCGAATTGTGGATGAACATCACATTAAACTGCCTAAATTAGGCTTAGTGTACTTTAAAGCCGGCAGAATATTAAATGGTAAGATTAGAGCGGTTAGCGTTAATTCAAGAAAACAATATCAGGCCAGTATCTTAGTTGAAAGTGAAAACCAAACTTTCAAAAAGACTAAGAAGTCTGTAGGTATTGATTTAGGGTTAAAAAGTCTCACTATCACTTCTGACGGTCAAAAAGAAGACATTCTCAAAGTTGATGACAGGCTAAATAAACAATTAAGAATTTGGGAACGTAAAAAATCCAGACGCTATGAAAATGCTAAAAAAGCTATGGCTTTTGATGAGCATGATAAAGTCTTGTTTCCCAGAACGGACTTAAAGCAATTTCCGCGCTATCAGCAGGCTGTGAGAACTGTAGCCAAACTTAAGAGACATATTGCTGAACGAAGAAGAGACAAGAAGAAGAGACAATCTGCATAAGTTGACAACTAGATTGGTTAAAGATTATGACACTATTGTAGTTGAAAATTTAAGCGTAAAGAACATGATGAAAAATCATCATCTGTCTGCCGCAATTGCCAATGCTTCCTGGGGAACTTTAATCAGTCAGCTTAAATATAAATGTGCATGGTATGGCAAACGATTAATTATCATAGACCCTAAAAATACCAGTCGTATTTGTCATGAATGCAAACAAAAAAATCACGAGTTTGATAGCCTTTCTCAGTCAGAATGGTTAGCTGCTCGCGAATGGGACTGTCCTAATTGTCATGCGCATCTCGATAGAGATGTAAACGCAGCTAAAAATATCTTAGCTAAAGGATTAGAAACTCTGGCTTAATAATAAACAGGTATGGAACGTACCTTGGTAAATAGCGGTGACCTCTACCAACTTAGTGAAGAACTAGACTGGCAAGTTTGCCGTGTTCCCAGAATCCCCAACTTCAAACCGTTAAAAAACGAAGTTTCAGGTTAAGTTGGGGTAGTTCAAAAATTCTTTGACCCTGGTTCGCAAAACTGTTATATTAAAGCATGGTACTATGCTTGATGGGCTTAGCGCTCGCATAACAATTCAAAAGCATGGCACAGAACTATGATTGATTGTCAGTGTTTGACTAAGACTCACTCAATTAAGTAAGGATGAAAAAAATGTTTGTAGATCAAGTTAAAATACAAGTAAAGGCCGGAAAAGGCGGAGATGGAGCCGTTGCTTTCCGGCGTGAAAAATATGTTCCGAACGGAGGCCCTGCCGGTGGTGACGGCGGCAAGGGCGGAAGCATCGTTTTGAAGGTGGATGAAGGTTTGAGAACTTTGATGGATTTCAGGTTTCACCGGATTTTTAAAGCTAAGCCAGGTCAAAACGGGATGATCAAGGGAATGTATGGCCGCGGAGCAAAAGACCTTTATATCGATGTTCCGCAAGGCACGACGGTTACGGATGCTGAAACCGGAGAAGTCTTGGGAGATTTGATAGAGGCGGGTCAGGAACTGGTTGTTGCAAAGGGCGGTCGTGGCGGTCGCGGCAACATTCATTTTGCCTCTGCCAAAAATCCTGCTCCTGAAATTGCCGAGAACGGTGAGCCAGGGGTTGAACGCACGATCCAGCTTGAACTCAAGGTCTTGGCTGATGTAGGATTGGTTGGCTTTCCTTCTGTTGGCAAATCAACGCTTCTTTCCGTCGTAACGAGTGCCAAGCCGAAAATTGCCGACTATCATTTTACCACGCTTGTTCCAAATCTGGGAATGGTTCGCCTTGACGATGGTCGCAACTTCGTAATGGCCGATTTGCCGGGATTGATTGAAGGTGCCTCCCAGGGTGTCGGTTTGGGAATTCAATTTTTGCGTCACGTTGAAAGAACGCGGGTTATTTTGCATTTGATCGATATGTCAGGCGTTGAAGGACGCGATCCGTTTGACGATTACAAAAAAATCAATGCTGAACTTGCCACGTACGATCCGTTATTGCTCGATCGCCCGCAAATCGTTGTTGCTTCAAAGATGGATATGCCGGATTCTTCTGACAATCTTGAAAAATTCAGAGCCAAACTTGAAAACGATGATACGTTGAAGCAGGTTCCGGAAGTAATGGCGATTTCCTCGCTGACTCACCAAGGGCTTGATGCACTGATGCAAAAGACGGCAGATATTTTGGAAGAAACTCCTGCATTTGCCACGCTCACCGATCGCATTCAAGAAAAGAAACGAGCTGAATACGGCTTTGAAGCTGATGACGATAAGCCATTTACGCTTACTCGCGACTCCGATGCCGTCTGGATTCTTTCGGGTGAGAAACTCGAAAAACTCTTTAAGATGACAAATCTTGAGCATGATGAAAGCATGATGAGATTTGCAAGACAGCTTCGCGGCATGGGCGTTGATGATGAATTGAGAGCAAGAGGCGCGAAGAATGGAGATCTTGTCAGAATCGGCGACTTTACGTTCGAATTTGTTGAATAATCAATTTTTATAAGGTGAGTAATAATGGTAAAGAGACTAAAAAAGAAACGATACATCAAAGGACTTGACGGAATTCGCGCAATTGCGGTCGTGGCGGTCATTTTGTATCACTTGGCACCGTTCAGCTTTCAAGGCGGTTTCTTGGGGGTCCCGATATTTTTCGTTGTTTCGGGGTATTTGATTACTGACCTGCTTTTTCAGGAGTTCCAACAAAACGGGACGATTGATGTCAAGGCCTTTTACATCAGAAGAATCAAGCGGCTTTATCCGGGATTGGTTGCAATGGTTCTGTCAACGGCCGCATACATCACTCTGTTTGCAAGAGGATTGGCTGAAAATTTAAAATCAGTAATCGGAACGAATTTTTTATATGTTTATAACTGGTATCAGATCAACCATCATGAGTCTTATTTTGACAAGTTCGGCAATCAGTCGCCGTTTACGCATTTATGGTCATTGTCGATTGAAGGGCAGTTTTACTTATTGTGGCCGATTTTCATTTTTGTCATGATTAGGTTTTTCAAGAAAAAACAGCCGATTA
>JBHADD010000039.1:0-2695 GCA_041854925.1 Ligilactobacillus sp.
AACATCTCTGGAAACAGGCTCAAAATATCAATTTTCACTAATCGTCCAACCCTTCCAACAAATCAACCACGACCAATCCCCGTTCAAGATCGACTCGCTTGATTACGTCATCGATCACAGGCAACAACAATTCCTTTTTGCCCTTCCGTTTGACGACCCAGACGTCATTTGCTCCGGGAGCGAGGATTTCACTGATTTTGCCAAGTTTTTCACCGCCCAAAGTCACTGCCTCAAGGCCGATGATCTGGTGATAGTAATAAGATCCATCTTCTAAATCCTGTTGCTGGTCTTCGGAAATTTTGATGTCGAATCCTTTGAAGCTTTCAACGAGATTGATATCTTCCAAATCTTCAAATGACAACAAATCAAATTGCTTGTGTTTTCTGTGAGTTTTAACAACGACCTCTTTCACAAGCGTACCTTTGTCGAATAAATACAGCGTGTTGCCAGGAAGGAAACGTTCATCAGTGAAATCGCTGGATGACAGCACGCGAACTTCTCCCCTGATGCCGTGCGTATTGATAATTTTGCCTACTTGATAGTAATTCATTGATAAATTCCTTTCAAAACACCTTAACAAAAAAACCTCTGATGAAATCATCAATGTTTCACCAAAGGTCCTGATTAATCGTCTACGATATTTAGGCGAACTCTTAAAGAATCGCCAACACGAACGCTATAAACGATGGTCCGAATTGCCTGGGCAACTCGTCCGTGCTTTCCAATTACGCGCCCAACGTCATCAGGTGCGACGGATAGATTAAAATTAAGGAAATGTGCATCCCGATCGGTCTCAATCTTAATCGAATCGGGATCAGCAACTAGTGGCTTGACAATAGTGACAATTAATTGCTTCACATCTGCTTCTGTCATACTAATCTACCTTACTTCTTTGAAAACTTAGCTTCGTGGAACTTCTTCATAACACCTTGCTTTGAAAGAATGTTACGAACAGTATCTGAAGGTTGAGCACCATTGCTCAACCAGTTCATGATTGCTTCTTCTTTAAGCGTTACTTGTTCTGGTTCTGTCAATGGGTTGTACGTGCCAACCGTTTCGATGAAACGGCCATCACGTGGTGAACGTGAATCAGCCACAACGATGCGGTAGAATGGACGCTTCTTAGAACCCATACGCTTTAAACGAATTTTAACTGACATGCATTTACACCTCCTAGTTATCTTCTCAACGATTACGGTAAATTATTTTTTTCGTCTCTTTTGCTGTTTTTGCTTTTTGATCTTGGCGTGCTTCTTCTTCTTGTTCTTTTTGATCATGCGATTGACCGACATTTTTGCAAGTTTTCCAGAAACGCCGCCACCAAACATGTTTTCCATGCCTCCGAAATTTCCGTTCGTCATTTTTTGCATCATGTCGCGCATTTGCTTGAACTGTTTGATCATGCGATTGACTTCTTGAATCGGACGACCCGAACCAGCGGAAATTCTTCTTCTGCGGCTAGGATTGAGCAAATCGGGATCTTCTCTTTCAGCAGGAGTCATCGAATAGATGATGGCTTTCGTATGTTCAATATCCTTTGGATCAACCTTAACGTTCTTCAAAGCCGGATTATTGGCCATTCCGGGAATCATCTTCATGATGTCTTCAATCGGGCCCATGTTCTGCACCTGCTCCATTTGTTCAATAAAATCATTGAAATCAAATGTGTTTTCGCGCATCTTATCGGCAAGCTCTTCTGCTTTTTTTTGATCAAAATCCTGTTGAGCCTTTTCAATCAAAGTCAGCATGTCGCCCATGCCAAGAATTCTTGAAGCCATTCGATCGGGATAAAAAACGTCGAGTGCCGTCATTTTTTCGCCTTGACCGATAAATTTGATCGGCTTGCCGGTAACGGCCCTGATAGACAGTGCGGCACCGCCGCGCGTGTCGCCGTCAAGTTTCGTCAAAACAACGCCTGTTACGTCCAGAGTATCGTTGAAACCTTGCGCAACTTCCACTGCATTTTGGCCCGTCATTGAATCAACGGTCAGCAAAATTTCATCAGGATGCGTCAGCTCCTTGATCCTCGCAAGTTCGTTCATCAGTTTTTCATCGATTTGCAAACGACCTGCCGTATCGATGATCACATAGTCATTTTTTTGTTCTCCAGCCAGTTTCATCCCCTGACGAACGATTTCAACCGGATCAACGTCCGTTCCGAGTTCAAACACGGGAACATCGATGCTTTTCCCGACCGTTTTCAACTGATCGATGGCAGCAGGACGATAGACGTCGGCCGCGATCATCAAAGGACGCGCATTTTCTTCTTTTTTAAGTTTATATGCAAGTTTTCCTGCCGTAGTCGTTTTGCCGGCGCCTTGAAGTCCGACCATCATGATGACCGTCGGAATTTTTTTAGACTTGTTCAAGGAAACGGCGCTTTCGCCCATGACCTTGATCAGTTCTTCGTTGACGATTTTAACGATTTGCTGTGCCGGCGTCAGACTTTCGAGAACTTCTGCGCCGACTGCTCTTTTTTTGACTTCTTTGACAAAATCTTTGACGACTTTAAAATTAACGTCTGCTTCCAACAGTGCCATGCGGATTTCACGCATAGCCAGCGTGATGTCTTCTTCGGTTAAGCGACCCTTACCACGCAGTTTGTCAAAGGTATCTTGAAGCCTGTCAGACAGGTTATTAAACATGAACTATATCCCTTCAGTTGAACCCACAAGTGCCTCGCAGAACTGCTGAG
>JBHADD010000040.1:0-8598 GCA_041854925.1 Ligilactobacillus sp.
TTGCCAGGTGGCGAAAAGAAAACCCGAACCGGATGGTTTATTATATTGTTCCGAACCACATCAAATTTGAATCTGAAGTCAATGCGTTAAAGTATATGCAGAATATTTTTTATCCAGATGAAAAAATATTTGCGGCGCATGATTTGCAGGTCTTTTCGTTTACGCGTCTGGCTTGGTATTTTATGAAAGATACGCCTGCATATCAGATTCCAAGAATTACTTCCGCGGGATCAAACATGATTATTTACAGAATTTTGCGTGATTTGAAAGATGAATTGCAGGTTTTTTCAGGCGAAGAGTCACAGCCTGGATTTATCACCCAGCTTGCCAAACAGATGACGGAGCTTCAAAACGGATGCATCATGCCGGAAGACGTCATGCAGATGGTCGAAAAGCTTCCGAAAGAATCTTTGGGATCCAAAGCGCTATTGAGGTCCAAACTGCATGATTTGGCGCTTGTCTATGCACGTTTTATCGAAATGACTTCCGGACGCTACCTGGTCAATACGGAAATTTTGACCGAACTTACGCAATATCTGGAGAAGATCGACCTTCAAAACAGCTGTTTTTTGATCAGCGGCTTTAACCAAATGACCGCAAGAGAAATGCTGTTGGTTGAAAAGCTGATTAAAAATGCAGAAAGCGTCGTCGTCGATCTGGTCTTGAATCATCCTTACGTTGACGAACCGCCAAAGTCAGGCGACCTGTTTTATCGTGCCGGAAATTTGTATTATCAGCTTTGTGCCCATGCTCATAAGGATAAAATCCCCGTTATGATTGATGCATATGCCAAAAAAACAAGGGTTTCGCAAGATTTATGCAGACTTGAAAACTACTGGATCGATTCCGTTGCCGGATTTTCGGCAAAAGAAACGCTTGAAAATGATTCAATCAAAATCTATGGTGCCAAAACGCGGACGGAAGAAATCAGGTTTGCTGCGGCAAAAATTCGCCAAATGGTTGCCGTTGAAGGCTATCGATACAAGGATTTTTTGATTTTGACGAGACACTTGGATTTGTATAAAAACGTGTTGGAGCCGATTTTTGCCAAGGCCGAAGTACCGATTTTCGTCGATTTGCAAAAAAAGGTTTCCGATCATCCTTTGGTTGAACTGCTGAATGCGCTGTTTGCGGTCAAAAGGCGTCATTATCGCTATAATGACATGATGCGACTGCTTAAGACCGAGTTGTTGATTCCAAAAGGCTTAGAGACTGAAAACTATCGCAGGATGCTTGATCAAACCGAAAATCTGATTTTGAAATTCGGATACGAAGGAAATGCTTGGCTGAAAGAAAAAGATTGGATTTACTATCGTTTCGGTGAAAGCGATTTTGGAACGAGAACCGACGCTGAAGATCGCATTACGAAAGAAGTAAACGTTATCAGACACTATGTCAAAGAAATTTTGCCACCTTTTTTCAAGCAGCTCGATGAAGCTGAAAACGGCCGCGAAGCCGCAGCTTGTCTGGTAAATTTTCTGGTTGACAACGGGGTCAAAAAAAGACTTGAGGATTGGCGGCAAAATCTGATGGAACAAGGGCTTTTGCAGGAATCGGAGCGTCCTGAACAGGTTTGGAACCTCTTTTGCCGGATGATGGATGAATTTGTCGAAAATCTCGGCGATCTGCCGTTTGAAGAAGAAGATTTCCTGAACCTGCTTCAGACCGGGTTTGATGCTGGCGAATACAGAAGGGTGCCGGCCTCGCTTGATGAAGTGGCGGTTTCTGAAACCGGGATGGTTCAGCCGACTGACCGCAAAGTCGTTTTCATGATCGGCTCAACCGATCTGGTCATGCCTGATAGGATTCAAAACAAGTCGCTGCTTTCTGACGGAGATCGCAGTCTGATGATTGAAAATGCGCTTCTTTCTGAGGATCAGGTGCTTGATGAGACTTCGGAAAAAAGCATGCTGTCGGAACCGTTGCTGAATTATCTGGCATTCCTTTCTCCAACGGAAAAACTGATCTTCACGTACCCTCACGGAAACGATGCGGACGGCGGAATAAAAATGTCGCCTTACGTTGAGCGAATCAAGCGGCATTTTTTGCTCGAGGAGCTTGAAATCTCTGAATTTGACAAACTCAGCACGCCGAAGGGCACGATTGAAGATTTGGTTTGCGAAATCAGACGTCATGTTGATGAAAAAAGTGCCGTGCCGGCTTTTTGGAAGCAGGTTTATGCGAAAATGAAGACGGTTGACGCCGAAATGACTGAAAAAGTCATGAGCAGTCTGCACTATCGCAATATTCCGGAACAGCTGACCGAACAAAACGCGCGCAAGCTTTATGGCAAAGAATTGAACACGTCGATTTCAAAACTTGAGACTTTCTACAAAAATCCGTATGAATACTTCTTGAGGTACGGATTGGGACTGATGGAACGCGACGTGTTTGAGATGTCTGCAGCCAATACCGGAAGCTACTTCCATGCTGTGCTTGACGCGTTTTTTCGGCTTCTTTTTAAAAACAACCTGACGCTAAGAAATTTGTCGTCAGAACAGTTTAACGAGATTTTTGAAGAAACGACCAGTCTGGTTTCTAACGATCCGCAGTTTACGATTTTGAAAAGTTCCAATCGCATGGGCTTTATTGAGCGGCTTTTGAACGACACGCTGTCACAAACGCTTTGGGCCGTGCGCAATCAAAGAAATTATGGTCACGTCAGGACGATCAGAACCGAGGCCTTGTTTGGCCACGTCGGCGTCGAAGAAGGACTCAAAGGGCTCGGAATCAAGACGCCGAAAGGCAATCAGGTCAACGTTCGCGGCAAGATCGACCGAATCGATGAAACGATCGGTGCGGGAGATAAATTTTTGGGTGTCGTCGATTACAAATCGGGGTCAAAGAAATTCAATTATGCTCAGGCGTATTACGGAATCGCATTGCAGCTTTTGACGTATTTGGATACGTTGGAACAAAACGCCGAGCTGATTTTGCCAAACGAACAGTCCAAATTGGCCGGGGCTTTGTACCTGCATTTGCAAAATCCGCGGCTGAAGCCTTCCGATGTAAAAGAAGATGAGCAAAAAACACTCATTGCAAGTCACGGATATCAGGGACTGTTGGTGTCTGATCCTGATTTGTTGAGCACGCTTGACGAAACGGTCGAAGAAAAAAGCTCGTCGCTGTTTTTGCCTTTCAAGCGTCTGTCGGGCGGGACCTACCGAACGACCAATTATGCGCAGGAAACTTTGATTGAGCCGGATAATCTGGAACTGTTGCTAAAGCATAATCGCAAGATGATCGCCAACGCCTGCGATATGATTTTTGACGGCAGAATTGATCTTTATCCTGCCAAATGGTCTTCAAACGTCACGGCTTTGCAATATTCTCCGTTCAAATCAATCATGCAGTTTGACGCAATGCTTCCGGAAAATCGTTATTTCGTGATTCCTTCCGTTGGCACGACGGAAGTTTTGAAATCAATCAAAGAGGGGGATTAAGATGGCTTTTAAATTCACTCAAGGACAATCACAAGCGATTCATGAAAGCGGACATGACATTTTGGTTTCAGCTTCTGCCGGTTCTGGGAAAACCAGGGTTTTGGTTGAACGAGTGGTTGACAAGATCAAGCACGGCATCGACGTTGATCGTCTGTTGATCTTGACTTTCACCGAAGCGGCCGCCAAGGAAATGAAGGAACGAATTCAAAAGGCATTGAGGGAAGCTTGCAATCAAACGGAAGATGAGCACCAAAAAGGTTTTTTGATCAATCAGCTCGTCAAGCTCAATACGGCAGACATCAGCACGATTGATGCCTTTTGCCTCAAATTCATCCAAAATTACTACTACAAAGCATCCTTGGATCCGTCTTTTCGACTTTTGACCGATCAGACAGAAAAAAGATTGCTGAGAGAAGACGTCTTAAAGGATTTGCTTGAAAAATTATATGGTCAAGATGACGCAGACTTCATCGAACTGGCAGAAAACTTCTCAAACGATCGCAGCGATGACGGCTTAACGGAACTCATCATGAGGGTTTTTGATTTCGCAAACGTCAATCCTGATCCGGAAAGTTGGATCAAAGGCCTGCCTCTAACGTATCAGATTGGCACGAAAGACTTTACCGAGAGTGCATTTTTCAAAGAAAAACTTTTGCCGATGCTTGTTGAAAAATTACGGATGCTTTCAATCAACATGGAAAAAGCACGCATCACGATGCAGGAACAAGACGAAGGCTTTTTTGCAAAGCAGATCGCGCTTTTTGAAGATGAAGGCAACCGGTACGAAAATTATGCGAAAATGCTGGAAGACGGCGCCGACTATGCCACGCTGCAGAAGTCTTTTGCCGAAATGAGCTATGCGCGTTTTCCAAGCACGAAAAGAACTGATGATCCGCTGCTTTCAGAAACAAAAGCAAACGTCAAGATGATTCGCGATGAAGCCAAAAAAATCTTTACGGAAAAAATTGTCTCGGAATATTTTGCAGTTTCAGGCACCGATTTGGAACAGTCCTTGAAACAGGCATACCGGATCGTCAAAAAGATCAGCGAAGTCGTTTTGAAGTTTGCCGCTGCTTATCAAACGGAAAAAAGAAGCAGACGGGTACTTGAATTCAGTGATCTGGAGCACTATACGCTTTCGATTCTGCAAAAAAACGAGGACATCAGGCAGGATTTGGAAGAGCGATACGCAGAAATCATGGTCGACGAATATCAGGATACCAATCAGCTGCAGGAAACGATTCTGACGACGATTGCAGGAAAATCCCCCGGCAACATGTTCATGGTGGGCGACGTCAAGCAGTCGATTTATGGTTTCCGTCTGGCCGATCCGGGATTGTTCCTTGAAAAATACAGGCGCTACGCAACCGACGATTCGGATGGACAACGCATTATTCTGGCGGAAAATTTCCGCTCCGTCAAAAACGTGGCGTCAATTACCAACCTGATTTTCAGTCAGATCATGAGTCAAGAAGTCGGAGAAATGGATTATGACGACAATGCGCAGCTCGTGTACGGTTCGAGCGATTATCCGGAAAAACAACCGACGGTGGAGATTTTGCTGTATTTTGACGAAAGAAACGAAACAGCGGAAAAAACAACCGGAAAGATGCGCTGGGACATGACGTCAGAAGATCACGAGTCGATGGATGCGGACTTCACGATCGAAAGCGCGGCTCAAGGGCAAATGCTGGCAACGGCTGAAAAAATCAAGCAGCTGGTGGATTCCGGGTTTGAAATCTATGATCGCAAGCAAAAGAAAATGAGAAAAGTCAGCTACGGAGATATTGCCGTTCTGTCCGGAACTCACGGCAATCATTTGATTTTGTCGGAAGAATTCAAGCGTTTGGGCATTCCTTACAAGGTCCAAAAATCCGAAAACTATTTCCAGACGACGGAGCTTCGCATCATGCTGGCACTGCTCAACGTGATCGACAATCCGCGCCAGGACATTCCGCTTGTTGCCGTGCTTCGCTCACCAATCGTCGGTCTGAACGAAAATGAACTGGCACTTCTTCGAATCAATGACCGCTCAGGTGACTATTACCAAGCGTTATTGAAGTTTTACGAGGAGGCTCCCGGAGAAAACAGGGAATTGCATGATAAAGTCAAAAAGTTCATGGAAATGCTTGAAAGATTTCGGACGTTGGCTCGTCAAAACGAGCTGTCGACTTTGATCTGGAAAATTTACGATGAAACGCATTTTTTGGAATACGTTTCTGGAATGCCTGGGGGAAGCCAGCGCGCGGCCAATCTTCATGCGTTGTACGAGCGTGCCGCAGCATACGAAAAAACGAGTTTTAAAGGACTGTTTCAGTTCATTCGCTTCATTAATAAGATGCAGGATCAAAATGAAGATTTGGCGTCTGCGTTAAACGAAGCAAGCGATGACGTCGTCAGCGTCATGACGATTCACGGCAGCAAGGGTCTGGAATTTCCGGTGGTCTTTTTGGTTGATGCGACAAAGCGTTTCAATACCGACAGTCTGAAAGGCAAGTATCTGCTGAATGAAAAGGACGGCGTGTCGATCACTTGTCTCAATCGCAAAACGCGTGTCGAAACCGTCACTCCGATGCAGTCGTACGCAAAGGAAAAAGCGGCAAGAAAGCTTTGCGCAGAGCAGATGCGCCTGCTTTACGTTGCTTTGACGCGTGCCGAACAAAAACTCTTCATCGTGGCCGGATACAAAAACGAAGAAGATGCCTTGAGCAAGTGGAAGCAGGCGAAAAAAAGCGAGGAGCTGCTTTTGAATGCTGACGTGCGCGAAAACGCCGTTTGTTTTATGGACTGGATCGGTGCTGCACTTTATCGCGAACGGAATTTTTGCAAGAGGTTCGATTGTGCTGATGACGTCAGACCGTGTCATTATCTTGACAAATTCAGTGCCGAGTATGAATTTGAAAAAATCAGCTTCGATGAGCTGTCGAAAAATACCGACAATCAGCCGCTCGATTTAAAGAAATGGCTGAAAAATCAGGCTAAAGAAGAATTGGATGCAGATGATGCCGACTTCGTCAACAAAGTGCTGACGTATCGCTATGAGCATGAAGGCCTTGTCAGAACTGCGGCCTACCAGTCGGTTTCTGAAATCAAATCTGCATTTTCAGATCCTGACGAAAAGGTGATGAGCAAGCTTGACCCAAGCGAAAATGAAGAAGAAAAGGCCAATCGATTCGTTTCGAAGATGGAATTGCCGAAATTCATGGTGCATGAAGAAAAAATCAGCGGCGCAGCAATCGGTTCTGCCGTTCACTTGGTGATGGAAAAACTGGATTTGACAAAAAAGCCGAGCGAATCTTCCGTCAAAGAAAAGATTTCCGAATTGGTCGAGGACGGAATTTTGAACGAGGAGGTCGCAAAAAGAATACGAATCAGCGACATCTGCCGTTTCTTTGAAAGCGATTTGGGCAGGACGATTCTTGAAAAACATGAATTCGTCAGAAGAGAAGTTCCGTTTTCTCTGCTGATTCCTGCAAACGAGATTTTTGTCGGCCTGAGCGAATCGGATCCGGTGCTTGTGCACGGAATCATCGACGGCTATGTTGATGACGGGAAGAAGGTCATCTTGTTTGACTACAAGACGGATCATGCTACGGAAGGAAACGTTTCCGAAGTCAAAAAACGTTATGCTGGACAAATTGAGCTTTATTCAATGGCGCTAAAGAGCATCTTGAACAAGCCCGTTGATGAAAGATATCTGTATTTGACTCAGCTGGGCAAGGCAGTGGAATTGTAAAGAGGTAAAGAAATGAAAAAACTTAAAATTACGGGCGCAGTCATCTTGCTTTTGGCAGGTCTAGTGATGATTTTCAATGAGCAGATCAAGTGCGTAATCGTTGACTGGATGACGAATTCGGCGCTTAAACAGCCCGTAAAAGATGATGATTCAAAAGGAAGCTTTGATTTCGAGAAGGTAAAGGCCGTTGACAATAAAATGGTTGCCAAGGCGGCTTTTTCGAAAAACAAGGATGCAATCGGCAAGTTATCACTTCCAAGCGTCAAGGTCAAGCTCCCGATTTTCAAGGGATTAGACAACTATAACCTTGTTCGCGGTGCCGGAACCATGAAAGAAGCCGAGCGGATGGGAACCGGCAATTATGCTTTGGCGGGACATCACATGAAAGACGGTTCGCTTTTATTCGGGCCATTGGAAAACGTCGAAAAAGGCGACAAGATCTATCTGGCCGACAAGCATCATGTCTACGTTTACGAAACGAGGCTGAAGACCGTCGTTGACAAACATGATACCAATTATATCAATGACGTTCAGGGTCAAAAACTCGTCACGCTGATTACCTGTGCTTCCGGGATGACCGGTGAAAGCAGGCGCGTCGTCGTTCAGGGCGAGCTGCTTTGTAAAAAGCCGGCAAACAAGAAAAATCTCAAGGTCTTCAACAGATAGAATTTTTTGAGGCTGGAAAAAAACTCTGCCTCAAATTGAAAAACCGGATAATTTGCAATCAGTTGCAAATCTCATCCGGTTTTTTCGTATGCATGACAATTCTCATGCTATGTTTGAAATAAGCAAAAAAGTCTTTTTTCATTTACATGTATCAAAACGTCCAAAAAGATGACAGAGGCAGAGGGAAAAGTCTGATTTTCTCCGAAAACGAGGCGAGCGGCCCTGAAAGTAGACAAAAAACGTGCTAAATGCCTCATTTTTGTCTATCTGACTCTCCAAAATTCAGTTGCGCGGACTTGAAAGTAGAACAAAATCATCCAAAATTGAAAAAATATTCTACTCGTTACCTTCGCCAAAGCAGTGTGGTCTCAGATTACGTGTAAATCCCACAAATCGGCATTTTGCCCGTAAGCAATTCTTGACGCATTGATTGAGCGGGCGATTCGCAGTGCTGCATTTTTCAAAAATTCCACGAAGAGGGCGGGGGATCAGCTTGACAGTCATTGGAAAACACTTTATACTAAAAATATTTTCATGGATATCGGGAGAAAGAAAATAATTTTCGTGATGGAAGCGAGGTTTTGACATGCTGCAGGAAGCAATGAAGATGATCAAGCCGAAGATGACCGTGAGTTTTGGTGGTGGCAGCACGGTTGCCGGGCTTGCAAAATACTTGTGCGATGAAGATGAAACTTTAAGGAAAACGCTGAAGGTAACGACTCCTTCGCTTGAAACGATGGAGGTTTTAAACAA
>JBHADD010000041.1:0-8832 GCA_041854925.1 Ligilactobacillus sp.
GATGCTCCATTGCATCCATGAAAGAGAAGAGACGTGGAAAATCGGGTTCAATCCTGGAATAAAAATCGTTGCAGCAAGCAAAACTGCCGAAACGAGGACAGCGAGATTGAAAAATTTATTTTCGAACGTTTTCTTGGTAAAAATCGTTTCGTGAATCGATTTTGAATTGAACGCATGGAACAGCTGTATCATCCCAAGTGTCGCATAGGCCATCGTCAACGCATCGGCATGAATTGCGGCGGAGCCTGAATGGACCGGGAACGTGACGGCCCAAAGGTAGACGCCAAGCGTCAGCAGGCCTTCAAGCAGTCCCTGGTAGATAATTGCGAAGCCAACACCGTTTGACAAAAAGTTTGATTTTGATCCGCGTGGTTTTTGAGTCATGACGTTTTTTTCAGCCTTTTCAATGCCAAGGGCGATTGCCGGAAAAGTATCGGTCACGAGATTGATCCAAAGAATTTGGACCGGCGCAAAAATCGACCAGTTGAGCATCGTCATCATAAACAGCGTCAGTACCTCGCCCAGATTGGCAGACAAAAGGTACTGAACGGCTTTTTGGATGTTGGCGAAAACTTTGCGACCTTCTTTGACGGCGACGATGATGGTTGCAAAATTATCATCCGCAAGAACGATGTCCGCCGCATTTTTGGAAGCCTCTGTTCCGGTAATGCCCATGCCGACGCCGATGTCTGCCTGTTTCAATGCCGGTGCGTCATTGACGCCGTCGCCCGTCATGGCCACGATTTTGCCGCATGCCTGCCAGGCTTTGACGATGCGGACTTTGTGTTCCGGGGCAACGCGAGCGTAAACCGAATACTTTCCGATGTTTTTTTGCAATTCTTTATCGCTCAATTCGTCAAGTTCGCTTCCGGTAATCACGCCGTTCAAATCGCTTTCTGCGATAATTCCGAGCCTGATTGCGATTGCCCTTGCCGTTTCTTTATGATCACCGGTAATCATGATTGTCTTGATGCCGGCATTTTTGGCTTCAAACACTGCATTTTCGACTTCGGGACGCTGTGGATCGATCATGCCTGTCATTCCGGTAAAAATCAGGTCTTTTTCATAGTTCTCAGATGTCAGTTCGGAAAGTTCGTTCAGCGGTCTGTAGGCGTATCCGAGGACGCGCAGTGCCTGAAAGGCCAGTTGTTTGTTCATTTCAAGAATCTTCTGTTTGTCGCTTGCGCTAATCGGGCGAACCACCCCGTTTTCTTCAATTTTGGCGACGCGTTTGAGCAATTCGTCAACGGCGCCCTTGGTGAAAAGAATTTTTTGTCCTTTGTGTTCAACAACAGCCGACATGAGTTTTCTGGTTGAGTCAAACGGAAGCGATGCAAGACGCGGATAGTCGTGTTGAATCTTTTGGATTTCTGCTGAAGCCCCGGTTTCAACAAAGAAATCAAGGAGCGCCGTTTCGGTCGGATCACCTATTGGGCCGTTTTCAGATTCTTTGGCATCATTTGCAAGAATCATGGCCAACTGAAGGTTGGGGGCATTTTTCTTGTCAAAATCAAGAGCCTTTTGCAGCGTTCGATTTGCGTAGAATTGTTCGACTCTCATCTTGTTTTGCGTCAGCGTGCCAGTTTTGTCCGAGCAGATGATTTCGCAGGTTCCGAGCGTTTCAACGGCCGGAAGCTTTCTGACTAGCGCGTTTTTCTTGGACATCGCCTGCGTTCCGAGCGCAAGCGTAATGGTGACGATTGCTGGAAGACCTTCGGGAATGGCGGCAACGGCCAGAGAAATTGACGTCAAAAGCATGTCGAGGATTGATTCTCGTTTCGTCAAAGCACCGAAAACAAAGATGACGACTGCGATAATCAAGATCAAAACGGTTAAAACCTTGCTCAGGTGGGTGATGTTATTTTGAAGCGGAGTGACTGAATTTTCCGCAGAATCAAGCATTTTGGCGACGTGTCCGACCTCAGTCTGCATGCCGGTTGCGACCACGACCGCTTCTGCAGTGCCGTTGGCGATGACGGTATTCATGAAAAGCATGTTGCTTCGTTCTCCAAGCGGCGGATTTTCGTCAGTCAAGGGACGAATGTCTTTTGAAACAGGAACAGATTCGCCGGTCAGTGCTGCCTCTTCTGCTCTGAGCGCATTTTGCGAGATGATTCTGGCATCGGCAGGAACGATATCGCCTGCTTCAAGCAGGATAATGTCTCCGGAAACGAGTTCCGTACTTTTGATCTGTGAAACGATGCCGTCTCTTAGCACCCTTGAAAATGGCGTGGTCATTTCCTGAAGCGAATCGATTGCGTTTTCGGCCTTTGTCTCCTGAAAGACACCAAAAACGGCGTTCAGGAACACGACGATAAAAATGATGATCGAATCTGAAACTTCGCCTGCCAGCATGGAAATCAGCGCTGCGATCAACAGGATGATGATCATCAGGCCTTTGAACTGTGCAACGAATTTTTCGAGCAGTGTCGAATGTTTTTTCGTTTCCAAAACGTTTGGCCCGTCTTTTTCCAGTCTTTCCAAAACTTCCTTGTTAGTTAGTCCGTTTGTGGATGAATGAAGCTTGCGGAGCGTTTCGGCGACCGTCAAATTAAAGAATTTTGTTTCCATGGAAAAGCCTCCCTTTTGCAGATTTGTGATTTACTTAACAAGATCATTGTATCATGGTGTCAGAATTAATTCCAAAAAAGAAATTTGACGTAAATGTGATACTAGAATCATTATAATTGTTGCTTGATTTATTGAAAAATACAGAGTTGAAAACGAAATAGAAAAATATGTTCCTAAAAATTGTTACTAATTTATGAAATTTGACTGTAAACCGTTTTCTTTTTGAGATAATATGCTAAAATATCATTTGTAACTTTAATTGGTATATGAAAGCGAGGTTTCTTAATGGAAGGGCTGAAAAAATTTGCCTGGGGCTTGGCGTTGATTACGCCGTTTTGGTTAATATTAGGTGGATGTGTGCTCCTTTTAAATTTAGTATGATGAATAGAATACGTAATGAATGGAGTATCAAAGATTGATAAGTGCTAAGAGAGATTGACCTGTCGCAGTTGACGGGTCTTTTTTGTTTTTTCTTAGTGTATGCAGTGAATGTATATAACACTTTATTAGAGAATGTAGTTTATTAAAAGAATATTCATTAAGGAAACGTGCAAAAAATATTTTTAAAATTAAAATAAAAGTGTAATTTTACAAAAAAGATGGCTTGATGTGTAATTGGTATAGGCGAATTTAAGTAAATCCCTTTACTTGATTTCGTTGGGACAAATCAAGTAACCAATTTCGTGAACAATGTCACGAAATCTCAGCCATTGGTTGAATTTTTGAGCAAAATAAATCCACATGTGCGCACTTGAAAGTGGCTCATGTGGAGCTATCTTTATCCAATTATAATTGAACTTTCCCGTTGCAGTGCTCTCGAGTCAGCATGATTGAAACGGTCGAGCTCCACGCATGCGCGCTTCGCTCAATTATTTTGCAGCCTTGTCAGCTTCTTCGCGTTCCTTCAAGAATGACAAAACAGCTTGGTGTTGTGCACGACGCTTTTTGATATTCTTTTGGTTTACGGGGCGGCGATCGTTAGCAACGCCTACGTGTACGTTTTGTGACATGTTTTTCACTCCTTTCATCATTCATGCATTTATCCATTGTAGCCGAAAATGACGAAGAATGCAAGTTTTTCTGAATTTAACCGCCATAACCAAGGCTTTGGGCGACCAAAACAATCAACGGCAGCGTGAAAATCGTGCAAAGCGTTGAAAGACAAAGGTAGCTTGTCGGAACTTCCGCATCAAAATTGTTCAGCAATGAAAATAAAACAACAACGGCAGGAACCGGACAGGAAGCCATGATAAGAATCGCCCAGGCAGCCTGACCGGAAATCGGCACGCTAAGCAAAATAAACAGGCAGATCAGCGGAATCAGGATGTTTCTGGCAAAAGTTCCGAACACGACCGTCTTGAGATTTTTTTTGCTTGAAAAAGAAATTGCGCCGAGATTTGTTCCGACGACGATCATGCTGAGCGGGGTGTTGACCGAAACAAGCGACTTGATCGGCGTCAAAACGAGTTCGGGCAGTTTGATGCCTGAAACGAAGATGACAAAACCGATAAATGCGGCAATGACGTTGGGATTTTTCAAAGCATCCAAGAATCTGAGACGCAAGGAACGCTTGCGTTCGATTGAAAACAAAGCAACGCCGTGCGTCCACATGAAAAAGTTGCAAACAACAAGGTAAGGCACTGAAAAAAAGACCGCGCTTTCGCCAAGAATGGCAGAAACGAGCGGGATGCCCATAAACCCTGCATTTGAATAGGCCGAACCATAAAGCAGCACTGAGCGCGTTTCCTGGTCTTTGAAAAATTTTTTGTTGATTATCAGGTGAGAAACGATGATGCTGATGATATAGACCAGCGTGACTGCCATGATTGCCTGAAAGAATTCAATCAGCCGTTTCATGGAAAAGCCGACGAGATACGCGTTGACGATCAGGCACGGCGAAATTATGTACAACAGGAAATTGGTCAGATCCTTAGCCGTTTCTTTATGAATCATGCCAAGTCTGCCGGTTAAAAAGCCAAGCAGCATCAAGAGGAACATGATCACGATTTGTTTTGCGGAAACTATGAAAGTCATATGAAATACACTCCCTTACATTACATTATGAAGCCTTTGCTTTCAGAAAATCAAGCATTGATGATATAATCTAATTGACGAAAAGGGGAGGACGCTAGAGAGATGAGTATTTTAGAAGTTGAGGGACTGTCGATGTCGTTTGACGACAAGCAGCTTTATAAGGATGCCTCGTTCAGACTGAATAAGGAAGATCACATGGGAATCATCGGTCAAAACGGTGCCGGCAAATCCACCTTGATCAAAATTCTGACGGGTTCCAGGCTGCCTGACGAGGGCCGGATCAAATGGCAGAGGGGCGTCAGAATCGGCTATCTCGACCAGTATGCCGAGTCGGCGCACGACCTGACGATCGGAGCTTTTTTGCAAAGTGCTTTCAAAGAGCTGTTTGAAGTTCAGGAAAGACAAACGAGGTATTATGAAGAATATGCCGAAAAAATAGACGATTCTCTGCTTGAAAAGGCCGGACGCTGTCAGGAAATTCTTGAAGCAAATGACTTTTACGGGATTCAGACGAAAATCGATCAGGTCATGAGCGGACTTGGAATCGATGCGTTGGGAAGCAATCGGCAAGTCAGCGAATGTTCCGGCGGACAGCGTTCAAAAATCATTTTGGCCAAACTCCTGCTTGAAAAGCCGGATGTCCTGCTGCTTGACGAACCGACGAACTACCTTGATACGGAGCATATAGAGTGGCTGATCGATTATCTGAATGGTTTTGAAGGATGTTTCATGGTCATTTCGCACGACTATGATTTTTTAGAGAGAATCACCAATACGATCGTCGACGTTGCATTTGGCAAGATCACAAAATACACTGGCAGCTTCAGGAAAGCAATCAAGCAAAAAGAAGAAAAAAAGGCCGTGCAGCTCAAAGCCTATGAGAAACAGCGACGCCAGATCGAAAAGGACGAGGCCTATATCAGAAAGAACAAGGCCGGAACGCGGTCGACGATGGCCAAATCGCGCCAGAAACGTTTGGATAAGCTTGAACGAATCACCCCTCCGTCCGACAATCTGCAGGCACATTTCAAATTCCCGTATATTGAGCTTTTGTCAGCATCGACCCTGACCGTCAGCGGACTTTCGGTCGGATATGAGACACCGTTGCTTTCTCCAGTGACGTTTTCGATGAGTCACGGTCAAAAAGTTGTTTTGAAGGGCTTTAATGGTGTCGGTAAATCCACTCTGATCAAGTCGATTCTGGGAATCATTCCGAGTTTTTCCGGATCCGTTCACTTTGTCGATTCCTGCATCGTCAATTATTTCGATCAGAATCTCGAATGGGACGATCCGACGAAAACACCGCTCCAAACGCTGCAGGACATTTACCCGAGACTTGAACCGAAAACAATCAGGCAGCGCCTTGCCCGTGCCGGAATAAATGCCTCGAATACGATGAAGCCGATGAATCTCTTGAGCGGCGGCGAGCAGACGAAGGTCAAGCTCTGCATCATGGAATTAAAGCCAAGCAACTTTCTGATTTTGGATGAACCGACGAATCACCTCGATGACGAAACGAAAAACGCCTTGCGGGATGCTCTGATTAGTTATCCCGGCAACGTTTTGCTGGTTACGCACGAAGCATCGTTTTACGACGGTTGGACAGACAGGATCTTTGATGTCGAGCAGATTCGCCTCAACAAGTAAAGGTTCGGTGCATCCGGGTTCTTGACATTCGCTGATTCGACACGTATATTTGAATTGTACGCAATTGTAAAGGGGTTGCAACCTTAAAATGAAAAAGAAGAATATCATCTACTGGGCCGTTGCGCTCGTTTTGGTTCTGGTGACGGCATACAGCACGATTCATGTCCACAACGCAAGACAGGTGAATGACGTCAAGATGCAGTCCGAATCACGAAAACAAGCCGAAGAAGATGCACAGCAAAAGCGCCTTTTGGCCGATCAAAAGAAACGCTTGATCAAACCGGCATCCTGGGACAAGCCGACTTTAAGCGGCGGTTATCCTGATATCAGCAAATATGCCCATGCCAAAAAGAAGGAAGAACGTATCTGGATCGAGGTCAACTTGCGCAAGCAGCGTGTTTATATCAGAAGAGGGCCGTACACGCTCTATACGATGTACGCATCCGTTGGTAAAAATTACAAGAAAACCAAAGCTTATCAGTGCACGCCGATCGGACATTTCAAAATTGAAAAGCGGCGCGGGGTTTCGTATTATGATCCAACGCGCGGTTATGGCGCCAGATATTGGACGTCATTCAAGGGTGACGGATTCTATCGGTTTGAATCGGTTCCTTTTGACGAAAACGGCAAGGTAATCAAAGCAGAAGCCGAAAAACTTGGGCAAAAGGTAACTAAAAAGCACAACATCAAAGCCTATGGATCAATTCGCCTGTCGGTTCCGGATGCTCAGTGGATTGAAGAAAATATCCCGGCAAAAACGCGCGTCGTGATTGATTCGCAAGATGACAAGCGCGATGCATGGGAATATCTCAAAGTAGACTAAATCAAAGGCAGCTTGGAAAAACATGCCTCAAACTAACCCCCGGATGATTTGCATTAATTGTAAATCTTATCCGGGCTTTTTGTGTATGTGGGACAATTCCCCTGTTATGATGGGAATTAAGCAAAAATTTACGGGCATATTCCAAAAATCGCCGTTTTGCCCGTAGTCATATCTTGTGTACTGATTGAGCAGATGATGCGCAGCACTGCATTTGATAGCGATGTAAAAAAGTGTTACTATACTATTGTGATTAACGCTAGAAAGGGCTTTGAAAATGATATTTTTAGCTATATTGTTTGCCTTATCAATTTTGGCTATTGAATATACAATTGCACAAAAATTTCTCGAAAGAGATGTCTCGATTCTGGTTTATGCAGGCGGAATCGTTGTTGTCTTATTCATTGCAATCATTGATGGACTGTTGTTTACGATGGGACTGACTGAAAAAGTCGACGTTACGGCAACCTATCTTGGCCTTTGTCTGCCAAGCGGTCTTTTGCTTTTAGCCTTTGCCAGGATGCTTTTTGGCGTCATCAAGAAGATGGCGCAAGAAAACCCGAAGAAAATCATCGAGATCGGTAATGAGAAGAAGCCGCGCATGCTGCCGACGAATATCTGGGGCGTTTCCATGGTTGCGATTTTTTACGGATTCTTTGCGACTGCGGCCGGAATCTGCATGCTTTTGGCCGTCGCCCTTAAGTTCAATGGCGGAATATCATCCTTGGCCGGTGCCGTCGTAGCCTTGATTGCGGTTTTGCTGATCAATTCGCAGTATCCGAAACGCCTGCGTTCCGAATTGATTGAAGGCAACGTGATCTCTGAAGACACGCAGACTTATCAAGGCTCGGAGCGAAAAAACGGCTCGATCAGCACCAAAGACAAGGGCAATATTTTATGCTACGGCGGCGTGCTGTTGGCGTTTTTGATCTATTGCTTCTCAAGAAACACGACGATTTCCACGGTGGTGCTCTTTTTGGGAGTGATGGCCAGCCTGCCGTATTATCAAAAGGATACGAAAGAAAAAAACAATCGTTCATAGTAATATGATGCTCGCTCGTTTGCGGGAGAGTTTTTTTATGAATGAAAATGCAGTGCAGTTGGCTGCGTTCACGTCATGAAGTCTCAAATTGCAAATCTGATCCGTTTTTTTTTTCGTATGCAGGACAATCGCCAAAAAGAGGCTGGCGGCAAATTTGACTGAGAGCTTGACGAACTGATTCAGGGCGCTGCATTTGGCAGAATTACTGCCGTTTACGGACACATCGATGAAAATAGACGCTTTGTCCGTAAATGGCCTGCTCAAAAAATGGCGATTACGGACAAAATGGTCAAAAACCGCCGTTTGTCCGTAAAAATTCAGACGTTTCGGACCCGGTTTTACGGACAAATGCTCCAAAAAGCGTCTTCTGTCCGTAAATCACCAGTATAATGGCTAAAAATTTACGGACAAATCACCGGGAAAGGCCGGTTTGTCCGTAAAATGCGTTTTGGTTACGGATAAATCAGCTAAAAATGGCACTTTGTCCGTAAATTCGAGTGAGATCTTGGCTGGATTGGTCAAGCAGTACTGATGTTTGAAAAAAGTCGTTTTTATGCATTGGAAACTAAAAAAGCCGGACGAAGTCAGTCGCAAATCGACGGTTATAATGCCCTTTAAGTATACAGGTAAAAAAGAAAATTTGCTGTATGCTTGGAGGGCATTTTCATATGGGAAGAAAATCGAAATATTCTGCTGATTTTAAGCTGATGATCATTCA
>JBHADD010000042.1:0-6745 GCA_041854925.1 Ligilactobacillus sp.
GATCTCGCAAAAGAAATCGGCAAGAGTCAGTCATTCATCGCCAATAAGTTGCGTCTTTTGAAGCTGTGCGATAAAGTAAAAGAAGCAATTATGAACAAGTCGATCAGCGAACGACACGGCAGGGCAATGAGCGTACTTGAAGAAGGGCAGCAGATTTATGCTTTGAATGAAGTCGCAGCCAATCATTTGTCCGTTAAGGAAACGGAAAAGCTTGTCAAAAACTTGCGCGAAAAAGCGGAAAGAAAACCTGAGAAAAAGCGCGTCAGAGGCGTTGTCAAGGACGTCAGAATTGCAATCAATACCGTTAAGGGCGCGGTTGACATGGTGCAAAGAAACGGCGTCGACGTTGTAATGCATGAGGAGGACAACGCTGAATTTCACAGGATAATTATTGACATTCCAAACAAAAAACAATGAGGGGGATTAAAAGTGGGTACTATTATTGCAGTTGCAAATCAAAAAGGCGGCGTCGGCAAAACGACGACCAGCGTCAATCTGGCCGCATGTCTGGCGGATTTGGGGCAAAGGGTTCTTCTGATTGACATGGATGCTCAGGGGAATGCCACAAGCGGAATCGGAATCCAAAAGCCTGACATCAAGCAGGATGTCTATGATGTTTTGATCAATGACGTTCCGCTTGAAGACGTCTTGATGCACACAGAACGTCAGAATCTGGACGTTGTTCCGGCAACGATTCGCTTGTCCGGTGCCGAAATTGAGCTTACTTCGCAGATGGCGCGCGAGAAGCGTCTGGCCGATGCGTGCGTTTTGGCAAGAGATGCGTATGACTACGTTTTGATCGACTGTCCGCCTTCGCTTGGCCTGCTGACGATCAACGCCTTTACGACTTGTGATTCGATCCTGATTCCCGTCCAAAGCGAATATTACGCTTTGGAAGGGTTGAATCAGCTGATGAATACCGTCAAGCTCGTTCAGCGTCATTTCAACCCTGATTTGAAGATTGAAGGCGTTTTGATGACAATGCTTGATTCGAGAACGAACCTTGGGAATCAAGTCGTTGAAGAAGTCAAGAAATACTTTGGAGACACCGTTTATCAGACGATAATTCCAAGAAACGTTCGTTTGTCGGAAGCTCCGAGCTATGGACTTCCGATCGTTGATTATGATGAAAAATCAAGAGGAGCAATTGAATATCAAGCTTTAGCAAAGGAGGTTTTGGCTGCTCATGCCTCAAAAGAAAAATAAAGGACTGGGTCGCGGACTTGACGCATTATTCACTGAATTTGACGAAACGGCAACGGCTGACGAAACCGTTGTCGAATTGAATCTTGATGATATCAGATCAAATCCGTATCAGCCACGTAAAACATTTGATGAAACAAGTTTGTCGGAACTTTCTGACTCAATCAGAAAGCAGGGCGTTTTTCAACCGATCATCGTTCGTCAATCAAAGGTTTCCGGATATGAGATCATTGCCGGAGAACGTCGCTATCGTGCTTCAAAGATGGCCAAAAGAACAACGATTCCTGCAATCGTGCGCGATCTGAACGAAGAAGAAATGATGGAAATCGCCGTGTTGGAAAACCTTCAAAGAGAAGATCTGACACCGCTTGAAGAAGCCCAAGCATACAATACGCTGATGGAAAATCTGAATTTGACGCAGGCACAGGTTTCGGAGCGCCTCGGGAAATCCCGGCCGTATATCGCTAACTATTTGCGCTTGCTGAGTTTGCCGAAAGCCGTCAAAGATTTTCTCCAAAAAGGCAGTCTTTCGATGGGACAAGCCCGGACGCTTCTTTCGGTAAAGGATAAGACGAAATTGGTTAAATTGGCAGAAAAAACCGTTAAAGAAGGCTTGACGGTGCGCCAATTGGAAAGCATCGTCAATGAGCTGAACGGCGAAAAGGACAAGCAAAAGAAGGTCAGGAAACCAGCAAAGCTCTCACCTTATCTGAGGCACAGCGAAGAGCTTTTGCGTGAGAAATTCAGTACGAAGGTTGCGATCAAGAGCAACCAAAAGACCGGCAAAGGCAAGATTGAAATCGATTATCTTTCAAATGATGATTTGAATCGAATTCTTGAAATTCTGGACATTACATTGGATTAGGGGTGTCTTTTATGTACGATTTGCATGATATTGTCGAGATGAAAAAGAAGCACCCGTGCGGAGAAAACCGTTGGGAAATTATCAGAATGGGCATGGACATTAAGATCCAGTGCACGAAATGCGGTCGCTTGATCATGCTGCCAAGACGCGAGTTCGACAAAAAAATGAAAAAAGTTTTGGAGAAAGCTCCAAGGGAAGATTAATTTAAGAAAGAGTGGAAAAACAAAATGGCATTAACAGCAGGTATCGTCGGATTGCCAAACGTTGGCAAGTCGACACTATTCAACGCGATTACGAAGGCTGGTGCCGAAATGGCCAACTATCCCTTCGCAACGATCGATCCTAACGTCGGGATGGTTGAAGTTCCGGATGCGCGTTTGGCTCGAATCGATGAAATCATTCCGGCAAAGAAAATCGTGCACACGACGTTTGAATTTACCGATATTGCGGGAATCGTCAAAGGCGCAAGCAAAGGCGAAGGCCTTGGCAACAAGTTCTTGGAAAACATTCGTCAGGTTGATGCGATCGTGCACGTCGTCCGTGCGTTTGACGATGAAAATATCACGCACGTTTCCAACAAGGTCGATCCGTTGGACGATATCGACACAATCAACATGGAACTTGTTTTGGCCGATCTTGAATCGGTCAACAAACGTTATGCGCGCGTTGAAAAGGTTGCTCGCACTCAAAAAGACAAGGATTCGATTGCCGAATTCAACGTTTTGTCAAAAATCAAGCCTGTTTTGGAAGAAGGCAAGCCGGTTCGCAGTCTCGAATTCGACGATGATGAGCAAAAAATCGTCAAGGGATTGTTCCTGCTGACGTCAAAACCCGTGCTTTACGTTGCAAATATTGGCGAAGACGACATGGCCGATCCTGATTCTTGCGAATATTACCAACAAATCAAAAAATTTGCTGAATCAGAAGGATCACAAGCTTTGGCCGTTTGCGCTCGAACGGAAGAAGAAATTGCCGAACTCGACGATGACGAAAAGCAAGAGTTTTTGGAAGCGGAAGGCGTTGAAGAATCCGGCTTGGATCGTTTGATCAAAGCTTCGTACAAGCTGTTGGGCCTGGCAACGTTCTTCACTGCCGGCGGCAAGGAGACGCGTGCCTGGACTTTCAAGCAAGGCATGAAGGCGCCTCAAGTAGCCGGCGTCATCCACTCTGACTTCGAACGTGGATTTATCAGAGCCGAAACGGTTTCCTTTGAGGATCTTGACAAATACGGCAGCATGCAGGGCGTGAGAGAAGCCGGCAGATTGCGCCTCGAAGGCAAAGATTACGTCGTTCAGGACGGCGACATCATTGAATTCAGATTTAACGTTTAATGAGGAATGCGATGCTTGGACTTTGAGTCAAAGGCAGATTTGCCAATGATTGAAAACATTGGCATTCGCCCAAAACAAAGAAATTGTGATATAGTATTTCCTGTCTATATCGATGAAAGCCGGTTTACGAGCAGAAAGCGGGAGGATTTTCCATTGGCAGAAGAAAAGAAAAATGCAAAAGCAGCAGAAAAGCAGGCTGAGGTTCGTGCTGAAAAAGCTGTTGAAGAAGTCGAAGTTACGGTTCGTGACGGGCGCTATGCCGGTTTGACGAAGCGCAACGAAGATTATATGTACCATTTAGGCAAGGCCTTGGATAAGAAAAATTATGACCAAGAGAAAAAAGAAAAGGTCCTTACCGAAATGTACCTCGAACTTAAAGAAAAGCAGCGTCAAGGCATTGTCGCAACAAAACTTTATGGTACCGTGACGGAACGCTGTGAGAAAATCGTCAGCGGCGAGTCTTTGGATGATAAGAAAAAAAATGGCGTGCCAAGCTACTGGGTCATGGCGCTTGACAACGGCCTGATCATGTTCATTATGTTCTGTATCCTGTATGCCGTGATGGGCTTCTTCTCCAAAAATCAGCCGGATATGAACGGCGGTTGGATCACGCTGATTGCGACATCGGCAATTGCCGGTTGCGGTCTGGCCTTCTTCTATCGAATGATGGCAGACAATTCCAAGACAAAGAGCAAAAAGAAGAAGTTGACTCGCGGGATTCTGGTAACACTGGAACTGATTGCAATTTGGATGATCGCTTTTGGAATTATCGCATTCATTCCTACAAGCATCAACCGTACGATGAGTCCGATCGTTTACGCTATTTTGGGCGTGGCAGGCTACTTTGTAAGAAGATATCTGAAGGGCAAATTGCATTTCCAAAATATGGCATTTTAGGACAAGGTGTGAAGACCAGCCGCTTAACAAGGCGGTAGATAAGGAGGGGCGCTAGCGATCAGCGAAAGCGCAGTCGCGACGCGGCACGAACTTATCATGAGCTTTATTGCTGGTCTGAGCCTGATTATGAAGGTGTGAAAGCGAGCGGTCATGACCCAGTACGCAACTGAATGATGATTTTAAATCCGTGCCAGTGATGGCGCGGATTTTTCATTATAGGATCTGCATTCAGCCAAGTGCAGTGTTCGTGCTCCCGAAAGTAGCCCAAAATCCTGTATTTCCCCAAAAAGACGCCAAACGATCGCAAAGAAGACGCAGATTTTTGATTTAGGAAATAATATCCGAAAAAGTTCACTTTTCACTTGACGGACATAGCATGTTTGTTAGAAAATTCAAGATGAGGAGTTCTCGTAAATTACAGAGAACTAAGAATAAAGTATAGAAGTTGGGGTAATTATGAGGAAAGTGGTTAAATTCGGCGGAAGCTCTCTTGCCGATTCAAAGCAGTTTGAAAAGGTCGGTAACATCATCAGTGCCGACGAATCAAGATTATACGTTGTTCCAAGCGCTCCTGGCAAACGTTTCTCAAAGGACACGAAAGTCACGGACATGCTGATCAAGGCTTATGAAATTACGGTTGAAGGTGGCGACTTGGGCGAACAGCTGAAGAAAATCAAAGCACGATATGATGAAATTATTGACGGACTTGGACTTGAGATGACGCTTGACGATGAATTTGCGACAATTAAGGAGAATCTTGAAAAAAATCCTTACCTTGACTATGCTTCTTCTCGCGGAGAGTATCTGAACGGAAAGGTCCTTGCAAATTATCTCGGTTTTGAGTTCATCGACCCTTATGAAACGATTTTTTTCAACGAAGAGGGGCAGCTGAATGATTACAAGACCAACAAGGTTTTGAAAAAGCGCCTTGAAGAGGTTGAACATGCGGTGATTCCCGGTTTTTACGGACAAGGAAAGGATGGACGCGTCAAGACGTTTTCGCGCGGCGGATCTGACGTGACGGGGTCAATCGTGGCTGCTGCTGCCGGGGTCGATGTTTATGAAAACTGGACCGATGTTTCAGGATTTCTTGTTGCCGATCCGCGTATCGTGGAAGATCCAGAGACAATCAGCACGATCACGTATCGTGAGCTGCGCGAGCTTTCATACATGGGAGCATCCGTTTTGCATGAAGAAGCAATTTTCCCGGTTCGCTCAAAGGGGATTCCGATCAATATCAGAAATACGAATCGTCCTCAAGATGAGGGAACATGGATCGTTGAAAGCACGGCCAAAAAACCTGCATATACGATTACCGGAGTTGCCGGCAAAAAAGGCTTTTGTTCGATTACGATTACGCAGGCCTTGATGAATTCTCAAATTGGCTTTGGACGCAGAGTGCTGCAAGCATTTGAAGAAAGCGATATTTCGTTTGAACATATGCCTTCCGGAATCGATACTCTTTCAGTCGTCGTACATGAAGACGAATTCCTGCTTAAAGAACAGGAAGTCATGGCCCGTCTTCACAGAATGACCGAACCGGATTCAATCGAAATCGAATCGGATCTGGCATTGATTGCGGTCGTTGGTCGCGGAATGAAGTCTCAAAGCGGGACTGCGGCAAGACTTTTTGCCGCACTGGCCAACGCAAACGTCAACATTCGCATGATTGACCAGGGATCTTCAGAATTGAACATTATCGTCGGCGTTGCCAATAACGATTTTGAAGCCGCAATCAGGGCAATCTACGAAAATTTTGTGGCGCGTGTGTAAAAGCTGTCAGACAATCAGAACACTGACGATATGTGAATGGTGTAAAATATGGATAATCTCATTAAACAATTAGAGGCATTTGTTCCTTACAACGAACAGGAAGAACGCGATTTATCCGTGATGCTTGACTGGGCCAGGTGCGGGGCGGACGTTTTGACAAGAAAGAACAAAACGGCTCATTTTTCCGCTTCGGCATGGATCGTATCACCGGATCGAAAAAGTACCTTGATGTGCTTTCACAACATTTACAACTCCTGGTCGTGGATGGGCGGACATGCTGACGGCGATGCTGATTTAAAGCACGTCGTCGTAAAGGAAATAGGCGAAGAGTGCGGCCTTTTCCCGGACAAGCTGCATTTTCTGGATGACGGCATATTCTCCGTCGAGATTTTGACGGTCAACGGGCATGAGAAACGCGGAGAATACGTGCCTTCCCATCTGCATCTGAACGTGACGTATCTTTTGGAAACTGATCCTGCATTTGACCTGCAAAGCAAACCTGACGAAAACAAGGCGGTTTCCTGGATCAGGATTGCAGATCTCTCAAAGCGCGTTTCCGAACAATGGATGAATGAACGAATTTATTCAAAACTCGTTAAAAAAATTGCCGCAGCGGATTAGTTGAAAGAGGCTTTGAAAAAGTCCAGGTTCTTACTTGAATTAAATGAAATGCCGA
>JBHADD010000043.1:0-4108 GCA_041854925.1 Ligilactobacillus sp.
AGACAAGCACGCTTTTTGCCCCCCTTGCAAGATACGGCTTGGCTTTTCCATATAATTCTTTTGTGAAAAAAACATAAGTCATATTATCAGCAAACATTGATTGCTTCAGCCTATTGGTTCTTAAAAGTTCAACCGAGATGCCGGATTTTTTTAAATCTTCAATCATGATTTGCGGATAGCGCTGATTTTGCCAAACGTTGATCGACAACGACCCAATAAACTTAATCGCTTCTGGATTTGTTAAAAGTTCGGCAATCTTGTCGCCAACCCCAAAACAAACGGCCGCCACTTTCACTGTCCGCTCATCGTTTAAGAGATTTAATCTCAGATGGTTTCCGTTTCCCATCGGCTTTGCATCTTCGACAACGTATCCATGATATGAAAAAACAGGCTTGGGATTATTCGTCCCGAACGGACCGATTACGCTGAGCTCCCGAATCATTTCAGGATTAATCTCGCTTAAATCAATGTCACCATCCAAAACTTTCACTTGTTTTGCTGCAGATTCCAAATTTTGATTTTTGGCTTCCTGATCAAGAATTTCTTGAATCTTAGGAAGAACGTCGGCTGAAACGGTCAATCCGCATGCCATATGATGACCACCGAATTTTTCCAAAAGATCGCGATGCCCATCCAATGCGTCAAACAAATTGAACGCTTCGACGGAACGACCTGAACCTTTGGCAAGACCGGAATCGCGATTGACTCCCAAGACAATCGTCGGTTTCCCGGTTGATTCGACCAAACGACTGGCAACGATGCCCAAAACGCCTTCATGCCATTTTTCGCCCCAAACAAGATTCACAAGGTGATTTTGTGATTCTTCGTTCAAAAGATCTTGTGCCTGGGAAGTGATGTCTTTAACAAGATTTTGACGTTCCATATTTTGCTGAAGTACTGATTCAGCCAGTTCTGAAGCCCTTTGTTCATCCATCGTCGTCAACAGTTCTACCCCAACCGTTGCATCAGAAATTCTCCCCAAGGCGTTCAAATTTGGCGCAATGCTGAACCCAATTGTTTCTTCATCGACTTCATCCTGTTTCAATCCGCATTTTTCATATAAAGCGAGCAGTCCGATCCGTTCCGTTGAACGCAAAGCCTCCAATCCGTACTTGACAAGAACGCGATTTTCATCAACCAACGGAACCAAATCAGCAACGGTTCCTATCGCACAAAGATCCAAAGCCTCTTGCGGAATCTCTTCAAGCAATGCCATTGCCGTCTTGAATGCTACTCCGGCACCGGACAGTCCTCCAAAAGGATAATCTCCGTCATCATTCGGAATTTTCGGATGAATAATCGCATACGCATCCGGCAACTCTTGAGGCAATTCGTGATGATCGGTAATTACGACGTCAACCCCTTGTTCTTTGGCAAATTCAACCGCCTCATGACCTGCAACCCCGTTATCAGCGGTCACGATCAATTCAGTTCCGTTTTCAATCAAACGTTTATAGACGTCTTTGTTCGGGCCATATCCGTCATCAAAACGATTCGGAATATAATAGTCGCATTCAGCCCCTAGCTGCGTCAATGCTTCATACATGATTGACGTGCTCGTCAATCCGTCAGCATCGTAATCGCCATAAACTGTAATTTTTTGTCCTTCAACGATTGCGGTCCTGATTCTGTCGGTTCCCTTTTTCATATCATGCATCAAATAAGGATCGTACAGATTTTCCGGCCCTGGTTTTAAAAAATTCTCTGCTTTTTCTTCTGTATCATAACCACGATTAATCAAGATTTCGGCCGCCAGCTCTGACAAATTCAGTGCCTCGGCTAATTTTTTCGTTTGCTCTTGATCAGCTCGCGGTCCTTTTTTCCATTCATATCTTGAATCAATCAAACTAATCCCTCAATTATCTATTTTGTACTTGTTGTTGAAGCATCGGTGCGTCTCATCGTCTGATTGGCTTTAAGGATCTTTTCAAGCTCATTGATTTTCTTTTTTTGAGACATGATCGTTGAAACGGACAAAGAAACCGCAATTATCGCACCGATCAAAATCGCGAGCACGAGCAAAATCACTAATGGCATCGTTACTTCCGTAAAACCGAAACTGACGGTCACGTTCCTGACGTTGAGCCATGAAAAGACCACGACGACCAGCAATAAAACGATAACCAAGATCAGCCTTCCTTGTTTTTTCATGATAATCCCCCTCTGAATTATTTCTTGTTGAAAATTCCTCCTGCCAAATAATCGCCAAGGCGAGGGAACAACTCATAAAGATGATGCGCCAACTGCATATATTCAGGCAGATTCAGCTCTCTTTTGGATGTTCCAATTGATTTGACGACTTTTTCAGCAACGATTTCCGGATTAAGCGAAAGCGACCCGATCGAATCAAGATAATGTCCTGACTCATCAGCAATATCAAAGAAATCAGTTCTGACGGGACCTGGATTTACAGTCAAGACACTGATTCCCAAGGGTTTTAATTCCAACCGAAGCGCATTTGAATATCCCAGCACCGCAAATTTTGTTGCAGAATAAACGGAGGCCTTAGGCGTCGCAATCTTCCCGGCAATCGATGCAATGTTGATAATCGCACCACGCCTTCGTTCGGCCATATGAAGCGCAACGTATTTGGACATGTACATCAAACCTAAAACGTTCACGCGAAACATTCTTTCGGCAATTACCATGTCAAAATCCAAAGCCTCTTTCATCAATCCAAAACCGGCATCATTTACCAAGACGTCAATCGGTCCAATGCTTGATTCGACTTTTTCAACGACACGCTCAATCTGACTCGGAACCGACACGTCAACCTGAAAAGCATATGCATCATTGCCTGATATCCTTCGACAAGTTGCTGCCACTTCTTCCAGCCTTTCGAGCCGGCGCGCACATCCTATGACGATGGCACCTTTTTTGGCAGCCTGATAAGCAATCTGCTCGCCCATTCCGGAAGAAGCGCCAGTTATCAAAACAATACGTCCCTTCAAATCTTTTAATTCCTTATAGCCGACCATTGCTATACCCCCTTATTAAACGGAATATCGTAAACATCAAAATCTTTAACAATGCGACAATTTGAGAAAACGCTTCTTGCGTCTTTTTCCAACTGATGAAGACTAGGCCCGACATAACGTGCCGAAACATGATTGAGAAGCAGTTTTGAAACACCGGCTTTTAAAGCAACGTTTGCCGCTTGAATGCAAGTCGAATGATAGTAATTGCGGGCAATCCTCGAGTCTCCGCGACCAAAAGTACATTCATGAACTAAGACATCCGCATTTTTAGCCAGCTCCAAAATCGACGGTGTCTGACGAGTGTCACCCAAAATTGTCACTATCCGCCCTTTTTGCGGAGAACCAACGTAATCTTGACCGCATATCTCACGACCGTCATCAAGTTTAACCGTTTCTCCTGCTTTTAGGCGACCGTAAATCGGACCTGCCGGGATTTTGTCTTCACGCAGCTTATCAATCAGAAGTTCACCAGGATGAGGCTTTTCTTCAATTCGATAACCGAAACACTGAATTCGATGTTCCAAAAAACGACACTCGACTTTAAATTTATCATCTTCAAAAACAGTTCCTTCATCAGTCAGTTCCATAAATTTAAGCGGATATGACAATCTCGTCTGCGTGACCTGCATCGATGACTTTACATAGCTCGCAATACCCTTTGGACCATAAATCGTCAAAGGACGCGCGTCTTCTCCCGTTTGAAAAGAACGACTGCTGAGAAAACCCGGAAGACCAAAAAGGTGATCACCGTGAAGATGAGTGATAAAAATTTTATCAACTTTTCGCGGCCTGATCGTTGTTCGTAAAATCTGATGCTGAGTTCCTTCACCACAATCAAACATCCAAACGGAATTGTTTTCGTCAAGAAGTTTCAAGACAAGCGAAGACACGTTGCGGAATTTTGACGGCGAGCCGGCACCAGTTCCTAAAAATTCAATTTCCATACTAAAATATCCCATCTATTCATGAATTATGAGCTCAAGAAAGTTTGCCCCTTCAAAAGCTCTTTCTGACTCTATTTTATCATCAAATCCTCTTAAAAAAAACAAATTGCGTGCTTGCGAACGTACATTCTGATAAAATACAGACATAAGGAGATGACTTTTTTTGGAAATCAGAGACTTTTTAAC
>JBHADD010000044.1:0-4642 GCA_041854925.1 Ligilactobacillus sp.
AAACTGCCACTCCGCAAATAATAAAAACCGAAAGCATCGTATTAACAACGTTCTTTCTTGAAACCAAGCCCCCATAGAAGAAAGCCAATCCAGGCGTCATACAAAACACCAAAATGCTGGAAACGATCAAAAAGACCGTATTAGCTCCATTCAACATATCAACCATTCCCTTCTGCTTTATGTCATAAATTCTAACACAACTCTAGTGAATTGCAAGTGCATTTTAAGAAAAACATCATAAAAACGTTTTCTTATGTAAAAAGATATAACATGAATCAATTTATTTTGATCCTAGTTTTACATTTTAGGTCAAAAAAAGAGACTGAAACCAATCATTCAGTCTCAAAAAATTATTTAATCTTTTTAATCATTCCGTTCAGACAATCAGTGATTTCTTCAGGAAGCTGTGCATGCGGATGCGTTTCTTCATATCTTTCGATCCAATCACGGCGAATTCCAAGTCGACTGGCAAGTTCTTCCTTGTATTCCTCATCTGAAAAATTCAGAGCATAGCCGTCAAGCGGCATATAGCTCATGTTGTCAAGCGGACCAAACGGTTTCCAAACATCAGCACCGGTTGCAATGTCTTCAAGAATCTTCAGCGTTAAGTTCTTATCGATATCCCGTCCATTAAAATCAGCAGTGTTGACAATATAGCAATCAACGCCATTTTCAAACAATTCCTTAAAATCGGCATAGTCTTCAGAAAGAAGATAAGCCCTGAAAGGATCGGCAAAAGGCTCAATCACTAATGCATCCCTGGCCGTTTTCGCAACGTTTTCAGCCGTCGAACGTTTCGTTGCAAGCGTCACGCCGAAAGTTGCCGCAGTCACCGGATCCTCAAGTTTGACAACCGGTGGCAAACTGTTGTCTTTCATGATCCAAAAAATCGACGTTATCGGTGCTTTTTCACGATCAACGCGGTTAACTGAAGCATAACGCGACTTAATCGTACGTCCATTGCCATTGCGAAGGTCTTCCGTTACCAAAACTTTTTTGCCGTCAGCGTCCAAAGTTACGCCAACATTCATCACGGTTGTAAAATAGTTCGTTTCCTTCGTCCCCGGCAGATAATCGTTTGTCTTATCAAAATATGACGGTTCAAGCGCAACTGAGCTCCCGTCTTTTCGATTGATCACGAACGCATCGTCATGCAAAACAGTAATATCGAACTTGCCGTTATGCTTTGCGTGAGTCAACGTTGACTTTCCGGACCCTGAAAGTCCGTAAAATGCAAAAACCTTGTCATCCTTGTCTTTGAAATGAAAAGCCTTTTCTCCGCCATGACAAGCAGCATAGCCGTTTCTGTGAGCAGTTGCCCAAGCAAGCGTCAAGGTCGCTTTCTTCAATTCCCCGAAATAGCGCAAGCCCAAAACAGCCGCTGCGTTGTGCTTGGCATCGATAATTACGAGACCGTCAGGATAAGCTTCATCATGCCACGATGGATCGGCATAAAGATAGATATCGCCTTCATCATACTGTTTTGAATTTTCGTAACGTTTCTCATATTCGTCGTTTAAAAATTGAAAATTCAGCATGTATGACAAAAGATTGACTTCAAACCCTTCCGCAATCGCAAGGTGCGCTTTCAGCATAAACTCTTCATCAAGCCCTACGACCACGTCGGTCTTATAAAATTTACGACTCCTGGCAGAATAAATTGCTTCGCGCAAAACACCGTCAAGCTTGTCATCATCAGATTCAGGTGAACCGATGAGCCTCCTTGCTTTGGCCGTCCTTCCGACAACGTCTCCATGATTGTCAACGATCATCTTTGCGTCATCCGGAAGGCCCAGCTCTTTCGTATGAATAATCGGCAGGTCGGTAACTATCGTTGCACTGGATTTTTCAGCCAGTCGATAGGCTTGTTCAACGCTTGCGACGTCAACGACGTTGTTTCCGTAAAATGCAGACTCGATTGTCGTTCTTGTTCTTGAGAAAATATGGTTCTTCCTCGTAATCTCTTCTTCAGCAAATCTCTCACGCGTACTCATACAAATCACTCCTTGGAAATCATTATTGAAATCGTTTTCATAAATATAGTATATCACTAGATCTCACAATATACAATTTTTTCGATACTAATCGGAAAAATTGTCTTAAAAAAACAGCCGGTCTCTGAACGAAACCGGCTGTTAAATCATTAACCCTTTTTAGAACTTATCTTACGGACGTCAACCAATGGGCACCCTCGATCATGGCAAGAATCGCAATTTCCTTTGCTTCTTTTGATAAAACGCGTATATACGATATAGAAAAAAGCACCAAAAATCAGAATAGACAAAATTATCGTAGCAATCATTTAAATTCCTTCTTTCGCAAGCTGATTTTCGGGATCAACAATCTTGGCAGGACGCTTGATAAGCAATCCGTAAGCAAAAATCAAAACGCCAATGGCTACGCCTAAAACGTTAAGCCACGTATAGCTTCCGGAGAGAATAACCGATGATTGGTAAATAACCAATGCGGCAAGGTACGCAAGCAGCGTCTGATATCCTACGGCTCGAAGCGTCCATTTGTAATCGCCAAACTCTTTGTTCATTGCGCCGATTGCCGCAAAGCATGGTGCACAAAGCAAATTGAAAACCAAAAAGGCGTAAGCACCAAATGAAGAGAAGTGCGACAGCATAAGTTTGTCAAAGACTGCGTTTGACGGATTGCCAAACGTAACCTGAATCGTACTGATGCAATTTTCCTTGGCGATCAGACCGGCAAAAACGGCGACACATGCATGCCAATCGCCAAATCCGAGCGGTTTGAAAATTGGAACGAAAATTGAACCGATCGTCTTGAGCATGCTTTCCTGCTGAGAAACCATCTGCATCTTAAAGTTGAACGAGGAAAGGAACCAGATAAGGACCATCGAAGCAAAAATAATTGTGCCGGCCTTTTGAATAAAGGCAATCGAGCGTTCATACGAATAACGCAAAATGTTTAAGACCTTCGGCAGGTGATAGGCGGGAAGTTCCATAACGAACGGTTGCGTCTCACCGGCAAACAACTGCGTCTTTTTCAAAAAAATGCCGGAACAAACGACGGCAGCCATCCCGATAAAATATGCGGACGGCGCAACCCAGCTCTGATGCGGAAAGAAAGTCCCTGAAATCAGACCGATAATCGTCAATTTGGCCGAGCAAGGCATGAACGTCGTCAACATGATCGTCATTTTACGATCTTTTTCGCTTTCGATCGTTCTCGTTGACATGATTCCCGGCACGCCACACCCTGTCGAAATAAGCAACGGGATAAAAGATTTGCCTGAGAGATTGAAACGGTGAAAAATGCGATCCATGACAAATGCAACGCGCGCCATGTACCCGCAATCTTCTAAGATACCGAGGCACAGGAAAAGGAACGCAATTTGCGGAACAAACCCCAAGACGGCTCCGACGCCGCCAATGATGCCATCGATCACAAGTCCCTGCATCCACGGGGCAACGTGCCAGCTTTTAAGCAACGCAGTTGACGTATTGGGCACAAGATCACCGAAAAAAACGTCATTTACCCAGTCAGAACCAGCACCGCCAATCGTTTGGATCGAAATATAGTACACGAGACACATGACCAAAGCAAAAATCGGCAGCGCGAGAATTCTGTTCGTTACCACCATATCGACATAGTCAGATGCCGTCATGACGAAGTCTTTTTCGTTGACGACGCTCATGTCAACGATGCGAGCGATGAAATCGTAACGCGCATTGGCAACGATGCTCCCGGTCTCGTCGCCAAAAACTTTTTCAGCGGTTTTGATAAGTTCTTCGATTTTGCTGCGACGCGTCGAATCAAGCGCGACGTTTTCCCAAACGTCATCATCGTGCTCAAAGAACTTGATTGCATAAAAGCGCAAATCTTCATCCGACACGACCCCGCGAAGCTGATCTTCAATCATTGACAGAGCCGATTCAAGGCGATCATCATACTTAGGAAAAGAATATTCTTTGTGCTTTTCTTCAGTCATCATATCGACCAGCACATCCAGATTAGTCTTCTTCAAAGCACTGATTCCGATTACCGGAACGCCCAACAGATACTCCATCTTCTTCAAGTTGATGCGCTTGCCCTGCTTTTTGAGCAAGTCCACCATGTTGACTGCACAGATTACCGGAAGTCCGGTTTCCATCAATTGCAATGTCAAATACAGATTACGCTCCAAATTCGTTCCGTCGATCACGTTGACGATTACGTCAGGACGCTCATCGATCAAATATCTTCTGGAAACGACTTCTTCCGGACTGTATGGAGACAAAGAATAGATGCCCGGAAGATCTTGAATGACAACATCCTTGTGTTTTTTTAGGCGGCCGGATTTCTTTTCAACGGTAACTCCGGGCCAGTTTCCGACAAATTGATTGGCACCGGTCAAAGCATTGAACAAAGTCGTCTTTCCGCAGTTTGCATTTCCGGCAAGCGCAACGTTAATCATAAGCTCGCCTCCTTAACCATGATGTTTGCGGCTTCGCTCTTTCGCAATGAGAGTTTGTATCCGCGAAGAGTCAATTCCACTGGATCGCCCAACGGCGCAACCTGCTGGACGGTCACGATCGTATTGCGGGTCAAACCCATATCCATTAAACGACGACGCAGTTTCTTTGATCCGTTCAGTTTGACGACCACGCCAGATTTTTTCAACGGAATCGAATCT
>JBHADD010000045.1:0-17023 GCA_041854925.1 Ligilactobacillus sp.
CTCTGCATTTTCAACACGATCCTGAGTCGGAGGATCGACTCCTTCCAAACGATAAGGAATACCCATTTCGCGGTATTTGTGCACGCCCATCGTGTGGTAAGGAAGAACTTCGACCTTCATGACGTTTCTCAAATGCGTCTTGATATAATTTCCGAGCTTTTCAAGATCTTCGTCAAAATCGGTCTGAGTCGGAATCAAAACGTGCCTGATCCAGACCGGCTTGCCGATTTCGGACAAATACTCGCAAAGATCAAGAATATTTTCGTTTGGAAAACCGGTCAAAAGCTTGTGCTTGTCCGAATCGATATGCTTGATGTCGACGAGCAAAATATCGGTCACGTCCAACAGCTTGTTGAACGTGTCAAACCAAGGCTTTCGTCTGGTGAACGGCTGCCCGCACGTGTCAAGACAGGTGCTGATGCCAAGTTTCTTGCATTTCGTAAACAGGTCAAGAGCAAACTCGGGCTGCAGCAAAATCTCGCCCCCAGAAAGCGTGATTCCACCTTGCTCTCCCCAAAACTCCCGATAAGGAAGCGCCTTTTTCAAGACCTCATCAGCAGTCATTGTCGTTCCGACGTTCTTTTTCCAAGTATCGGGGTTGTGACAGAACTTGCACCGCATATTGCAGCCTTGCATGAAGACTACGAAGCGAATCCCAGGCCCATCAACGGCGCCAAACGTTTCAATCGAATGAACGTACCCTAATATCTCACCCTTTTCATTGGTCGGTACCGGTTTTAAATACGGATTTGTCGTCATAGTCTCACGCCACCTTCAATTATAAAATACAGTGTTACATATGATCGTGGAACGTTCTGGAAATTACGTCATCCTGCTGTTCTTTGGTCAAATCGGCAAAGTATACGCAGTATCCGGAAACACGAATCGTCAGAGTCGGATACTTTTCAGGATGCTTTTGCGCATCAAGCAGCGTATCACGGTTAAAGACGTTGATGTTCAGATGATGACCATTATTCTTCATGTATCCGTTGATCATGTTTACTAAAGTCTTATCGCATGTTTTTTCATCATGGCCCAATGTCGACGGCGTAACGGCAAACGTATTCGAAATGCCGTCCGTTGCATACTTGTACGGAATCTTGGCCACCGAAAGAAGCGATGCCAATGCTCCGTTTTGTTCTGCGCCATATGCCGGGTTGGCACCTGGTGAGAACGGACTTCCCTTTTGACGGCCGTTTGGCGTTGTCCCTGTATTCTTGCCATAAACGACGTTCGAAGTAATCGTCAAAACGGATGTTGAAAGCTTTGCTCCGCGATAGAGATGATGCTTGTTCATCTTCGTATAGAGCTGTTTTACAAGCCATACCGCAATTTCATCGGCACGATCATCATTGTTGCCATAACGAGGGAAGTCGTTGTCGGCTTTGAAGTCGATCGCAATGCCGTCTTCGTCACGAATTACCTTGACGTGACCGTACTTGATTGCAGAAATGGAGTCAGCGGCAACAGACAAGCCTGAAATACCGGTTGCAAACGTCCGGTTCAACACTGTATTTTTCAATGCCAGCTGAGCAGATTCGTAGTAGTACTTGTCATGCATGTAATGGATGGCATTCAGCGCATTGACATAGATGTCTGCGACCCAATCAAGCATGTCGTCGAATTTCTTCATGAATTCATCGTAATCGATATATTCGGAAGTAATCGGGGCATATGCAGGTCCGCACTGGCGTTTCGTCAATTCGTCGATGCCGCCGTTGATCGCATAAAGCACGGTCTTGGCAAGGTTTGCACGGGCACCGAAGAATTGTACGCCGTCGGCAATCGGCTGAGCGGAAACGCAGCACGCGATGCCGTAATAGTCTGTTCCCCACGTCTTCATCATCAGATCGTCGTTTTCGTATTGAATCGTCGAACTCTTTGCAGATACGCTCGCAGCATATTCCTTGAACGATTCGGGAAGGTTTGCCGACCACAAAACCGTGATGTTCGGTTCAGGTGCAGCTCCCATGTTATGCAAGGTGTTCAGGAAACGATACGACGTCTTCGTTACATGATGACGTCCGTCCATGCCCATGCCGGCCAACGAAAGCGTTGCCCAGATCGGGTTGCCGGAGAACAAGGAGTTGTACTCAGGCGTGCGGATAAACGAAACCATACGCAACTTCATCGTAAATTGATCAATCAATTCCTGAGCTTCTTTTTCCGTCAAAATGCCTCGCTCAAGGTCACGTTCAACGTAAATGTCAATGAACGAGTCAATGCGCCCGATTGACATGGCAGCCCCGTTTTGCTGCTTGATGGCTGCCAGGTATCCGAAGTAAAGCCATTGGATGGCTTCCCTGGCCGTCGTTGCCGGATATGAAATATCATAGCCGTATTCTGCGGCCATCGTCTTCATGTCCTTCAAAGCATGAATCTGATCGGAAATTTCCTCACGCACGCGGATAACGTCGTCAGTCATTTCGCCATCACCGTAATTCTTGAAATCTTCCTTTTTTGCGGCGATCAAACGATCGATCCCGTAAAGCGCAACGCGCGGAAAATCAGCAACGATGCGTCCGCGTCCGTATGCATCCGGAAGTCCCGTAATAATCTTGTTGTGGCGCGCACTCTTGATTTCGTCCGTATAAACGTCGAACACGCCCTGGTTGTGCGTCTTATGAAGATCGGTGAAGATTCTTTCCGTTTCAGGATCGATTTCAAAACCATAAGCTGCCAAAGCTTCCTTAGCCATGCGAATCCCGCCATATGGCATCAATGCTTTCTTGAGCGGCTTGTCAGTCTGAAGACCGACAATTTTCTCAAGATCTTTGTCAAGGTATCCTGGTCCGTGCGACGTGATTGTCGAAACAACTTTCGTGTCAGCATCCAAAACGCCGCCGGCAGCACGTTCCTTGAGTTTCAGATCAACAAGCTTATCGTTGAGTTTCGTCGTTGCTTCGGTAGGCCCTTCCAAGAATGAAGAATCACCGTCATAAGGAGTGAAGTTCTGTTGAATGAAATCGCGCACATCGATTTCGTCTTGCCATTCTCCGCCTTTGAAGCCATCCCAAGCTGTTGTCACAGCTTCTTTAACATTATCCATCTGAAGCATCTTAATTCCTCCCTAGATTGTTAAATCCTTCGACTATATTAAAACAACGTTATAACGTTCCAGCGCTCACAACCGCTATATCAAAGCATTGTTATCGCTTTCACAGTATATGATATAAAAATTATCCGATAAATACAAGTACTTTGCCTTAAATTTCACAAAGTTTCAACAATATTTAATTATTGTCACATTTTAGTTTTATGGGAAAGAATTTGTGATGATATATTACTATATTTGAATATAATAAGCTAGCATCTATAATTAATATAATAAAAAATTAAAAAACTGTTTGCATCTGCTTTTTTTCTCTGTATTTTATAAAATGCAGAGCCTGTGGTTACTGTCAGGGATGCGCATCAAAGCAGGATTACGGGCAAAATGCAGGTTCTTGGATTTGCCCGTAAAAGACAATCCCTCTACTCCTTTTGGCTCCCGTATACAAAAAGCCCGGATGAGATCCGCAACTAATTGCAAATCATCCGAGCTTGTAGTTTGAGGAATAGTTTTTTCCTGATAATTTTTATTAATCAGTATCGAATAAAGCCAAAGTCGGCTTTTGGCGAAACGAATCTCTTCAAGAAATGTCTTAACCCGATTATGAATCAGACGCATCTTTCAGTCATACCTCAAGGTTCGTCACAAAAAAACGTGCCTAAATTTGTGCCCAGACATTTTCCAAGACGTTTGTTTGGTCGCGGTCAGGTCCGACTGAGAACGTTGAAACCTTGACGCCGACAAGATCCTGGATCCGATGGATATAATTGCGGGCATTTTCAGGAAGATCTTCCAAAGTCTTGCACTTAGTGATATCTTCCTTCCACCCTGGCATCGTTTCATAAATCGGCTTGCATGCTTCAAGTTCTTTCAAACTTGCAGGATAGTGATAAATCTTTTCACCATTCAATTCATATGCGGTACAGATCTTGATTTCATCAAGACCCGTCAAAACGTCAACGCAGTTCAAGCAGAGGTTGGTCAAACCTGAAACGCGCTTTGAATGACGCATGACGACCGAATCAAACCAGCCGATTCGACGCGGACGCTTCGTGACCGTGCCGTATTCATGACCGGCTTCACGAATGAAGTCGCCCGTTTCATTCTTAAGTTCCGTTGGGAAAGGACCGTCACCGACACGAGAGGTATAAGCCTTGCATGCGCCGACGACTTTGTTGATCTTGGCCGGACCAACGCCTGATCCGATCGTAACGCCGCCTGCAACAGGATTGGAAGAAGTAACGAACGGATATGTTCCTTGGTCGATATCAAGCATGTTGCCTTGAGCACCTTCAAACAAGACTCTCTTGCCTTCGTCAAGCGCATCGTTCAAAACAACCGACGTGTCCGTAACGTACTTCTTGATTTCCTGACCATATTCAAAATATTCTTCAAAGATGTCTTCAAACTTCAATGGTTCCCCATCATAATCATACATCTTTTTAAACAAACGATTCTTTTCTTCAACGTTGCGTTTCAATTTTTCAGCAAACGTTTCCTTATCCAAAAGATCAGCAACGCGAATGCCGACACGTCCCGCCTTATCCATATAGCAAGGTCCGATGCCCTTGTTCGTCGTTCCGATTTTGTTGTCTTTCTTCGACTTTTCTTGCAATCCGTCAAGAATAATGTGGTATGGCAAGATAACATGAGCGCGGTCTGAAACGCGCAAGTTGTCAGTGGTTACGCCATTTTCATGCAAATAGCGCAATTCTTCAACCAATGATTTAGGATTCAAAACGACCCCGTTGCCGATAACGCAAATTTTTTCAGAATAGAAAATGCCTGATGGGATCAAACGCAGCTTATATGTTTTGCCATTGAACGCAATTGTGTGACCAGCGTTGTCTCCACCTTGATAACGTGCAATAACTTCAGCATTCCGGCTCAAGAAATCAGTAATCTTACCTTTGCCTTCATCGCCCCATTGGCTACCTACAACTACAACTGATGACATATATATATCCACCTCATGTTTCCTTAGCTCTGTATTTGCTACAACAACAAACAACACGTAATTCTGCCGTTTGTCAACCTTGATAATTGTAACAAGTAAAAAACTATTTTTCAAGCAAAGTGCGAAGATTATAAAACGAATTAATGGCAATATCTTTCTATGCCGAACATTAACAGGAACTTCCGGTCCCTAACGGCAGCATTTCTTTGATTTGTACGGGTTTTCAATTCCATGGATCATAACGACGAAACGGCAAAAGCGATCTTTCACGCGACAGTTTCTCCATTTTCTTTAAAATGCACGATGCCTCATCGCCCACGGTGATTTTTTGCTTCAAAACGACTTCGTAAATTGCACGCACACATTTGTCCATAATCGTTTGCGGTGCAATCTGTTTTTCTTCCAAACTCTTCTTTCCGTAAGCGATGATTCGTTCAATTAGCTCATTTTTTGGTGCATATGCCGCATCAAATTCAGCGATATATTCATTGGCTAATTCAGCTATTTCTTTGCGTGATTTCATTGACATGCCTTCTTTCTGAAATCTTTTTCTAACTTGAGTATACTCGTTCGGTTCGATAATTGAAAATATTTCCCGGGAAATAATCTTCCCCAATAATTCCTTGCACTTCCAAAAGTGTGACCCCAATTTTTTGTAATCAAAAACAGCCGCATTGATAAAAAAATCTCTGTCTTACAAAAGCAGGCAGAGATCTGAATCGTTTTTTGATTACTTTGACGGCAAAACGTTCAACACGTAAAGCATGACGATGAAAACAAAGAACAGAGCAATCACGACCGGATTAAGCTCCTTCTTACGACCGGCTGCAATCATCGTAATCGGGTAGATTAAGAATGCAAAAGCAAACCCATATGAAATATTATATGTCAAAGGCATTGCAATAACCGTCAAAAATGCCGGCAAGGCAATTTCAAACTTGTCCCATTCGATTTCTTTGAGCGACTGCGCCATCAAAGCACCAACGATAATCAGGGCCGGCGCAGTGACTTGCGTCGTTACGACTGACAAAAGTGGCGAGAAGAACATGCCAAAGCCAAACAAAACAGCGACGACCAATGAGGTAAAGCCCGTACGTCCGCCCACTGCAATTCCAGCTGAGGATTCGACGTAAGCGGCCGTCGGCGTCGTTCCCATAACGGAACCGGCAAGCATTGAGATGGAATCTGCCATCAAAGCCTGACCGATTCGCGGCATTTTGTCGTTTTTAATCAATCCCGCCTGTTGGGCAAGGCCGATCAACGTTCCGGCCGTATCGAAGAATGCCACCAACAGAAAAATCAAAACGACCGCCCACATCTGCGGAGTATTGACGTCGCCCAAATGTTTGATGCCGACAGCAAACGTCGGCTTCATGCTTGGAATAGATGACACGATTTGAGTTGGTGCCTTGATCAGCCCCGTCACAAGTCCCAAAATTGCAGTTGCAACGATGCCGATAAAAATCGATCCCGGAACTTTTCTTGCCATCAGCAGTGCTGTCACGAACAATCCAAAAATCGTCAGCCAAGTCGTCGGAACGGTCAATGATCCGAGCTGAACAAGAGATGATTTGCTTGAGACAACGAGTCCGCCGCCCTGCAAACCAATGAAAGCAATAAACATCCCGATGCCTGCAGCCATTGCCAGTTTGAGATTATGCGGAATCGCATTGATTACGATTTCGCGAATTTTAAAGAATGTCAGAATCGTAAAAATGATCGAAGCCACGACAACGCCCGCAAGCGCAGTCTGCCACTTGATTCCCATTGCCAAAACGACCGAATAGGTAAAGAATGCATTATCACCAAGTCCAGGAGCGATTGCAATCGGGTAATTGGCCAAAAATGCCATCAACAGACAGCCGAGAATCGCAGACAAGGCCGTTGCCGTGAAAACAGCCCCCTTATCCATTCCGGATGCACCCAAGACGCTGGGATTGACAAACAAAATATATGCCATGGAAACAAATGTCGTAATTCCTGCCAATGTTTCCTTCTTGACGTTTGTCCCTAATTCTTTCATGTGAAACTGATTTTCAACCCAATTGAGTTTCTCAGAAGAAGAATTTTCACTGCTCAATAGTAACACCTCTATCTTGATAATTACTAATCAAGTATAGCCTAACATTTACAAATTGCAACCCTTAAATGTTCGTGTTTTGAAGTAAAGAGAATTTTTTAACGTTTCCATCCTTAATATGTCAACGTTCTATATTGATAAAATTTTATTATTTTTCATTCAGAAAATTCCATTTCCGCAATCGACAATTCGAGCTCTTCAATCACGCGGTTGTCATCAAAAAAACGAATCCAATCCTCAGGGCTATCGTACTCATCAGGAATTGTTCTCTTCAACTGTGACTCAAGATTTTCAACAAATTCTTTGAGATACTTTTCCGCCTTCCGACTGAGCTGTGCTTCGTTGTACCGCTTGGCCGGCTGCCTCTGCTCGTTTATCTGCTGAAGATGCGCCAATATTTTTTTACCGAACAAATCCAGTACGTTTGAGTTGTCTGAAAGATATTCGGTGAGTTCGTTCGTGTTGATAATAATCCCTTCTTTCTACTATTGATATTAACAATTATACAAACTTATATTCGTTTTGTCTACAACAAAACGAACGTATTTTCTTTTTATGAAAAAATGATTCATCATCCAAATAGATTCAAAGGAGACTGACGCCAAAAATTGCCGACGTCTTTTTGAACTCTGCATTTTATAAAAAAACAATCGACACCGATAAAAATCGGCTTCGATTGCTTTTGAAATTTAAAAATCAATAGTCGAACAATTCCGTTGAAAGATAGCGATCGCCGCCATCAGGCGAAACAGTGACGACTTTTTTGCCCTTGCCAAGTTTTTTGGCAATTTCGATTGCGCCGTAAATATTTGCTCCGGCAGAAATTCCCGGAAGAAACCCTTCCTTGTGTGCAACTTTGCGTGCCGTCTTGATGGCTTCATCGCTTGGAACCTCGATGATTCCGTCATAAATCTGCTTGTCCAAAACTTCCGGAACAAAGCCGGCGCTGATACCTTGGATCTTGTGCTTTCCGGCAACTCCGTCCTTTAACACCGGTGATTCGGACGGTTCGAGCGCATAAACCTGTATCTCTTGGTTAAGCTCCTTCAAAGCATGTCCGATGCCGGTCAAAGTACCACCTGTTCCGACACCGGCAACGAATGCGTCAGGAAGGTCATCCTTGCCGAACGCTTCGATGATTTCCTGGCCGGTTTTTTGCTCATGAACGTCGGGATTGGCCGGATTCTCAAACTGCATCGGCATGAAATAGCCGTTTTCTTCAGCCAGTTGCGTTGCTTTGGCGATAGAACCCTTCATTCCTTCAGCACCTGGCGTCAAAATCAATTTCGCACCGTATCCTTGCATGAGCTTGCGACGCTCGATACTCATCGTTTCAGGCATCACGATAATCAGATGATAGCCTTTGGCAGCCGCAACCATTGCCAGTCCAATGCCGGTATTCCCTGAAGTCGGTTCAATGATCGTACCGCCGTCTTTAAGCTTGCCTGCTTTTTTGGCAGCCTCAAGCATTGAAAGAGCAATGCGGTCTTTGATCGAACCTGCCGGGTTGAAAAATTCAAGTTTGACGTAAACGTCTGCCGCATCTTCCGGAACAACATGGTTAAGCTTGACGATCGGCGTCTTTCCAATGAGTTGATCAACTGAATCATAAATTTTTGTCATATTTTTTATCCCCTTTACTGAGTACAAACTTTTTTTAAACGGTTTTCTTCGGCTTGTTTCAGCCAGTTTTCAAAAAAGTGCCGTTGGGCTTTTTCCCAACCAAAACGCATCCCTGTCATCTTGACTGGATCATCATAATAATTGGCTGCTTTTGCCAATACTGGTGCATCTTCAGGATGAGCTTGCAGTTCGCGATAATATTCTTTATCAAGTGCATCTCGACCATACTCAAGATGCGAAAACAAGAACGTTTGACGTTCCTTTCTTGCCTCGACCAAGAAAAGATGATCGGTCTCAGATACCGAAACAACGGAAAGTTCCGGAACTTCTCTGACCTGACTGCATGAAAGTTCCGCATAACGCGCATGAGGCGCCAAAAAGCCGTCGGAAAGGCCCTCAAGCAAAGGAGAATTTTCTAAAATCACCTGAGGATAGACTCCGAAAAGCTTTTGATTCAACAAATACTTATCGACGCCGTAAAAATAATTAGCGGCGACCATTGCGCCCCAACAGACGTAAAGCTGCTCGATTCCTTCAGTGCTCAAACAGTCAAACAGCTCCTGCAGTTCGCTGATATATGTGACATCATCGAAGTCCAGCTTTTCAAGCGGCGCACCCGTTACGATAAAGGCATCAAGCTCTTTAACCTTGTTAAGGTCGAGCGGCTGCGACATTTGGCGAACGTCTTCCGGAACTTCTCTGTCCTTATAATGCATTACGGGATAGAACCAGGTGAGGTTCACCCGACAGTCTTTCCGTGTCAGAACGCGTTCGAAACGTCGCTTCGTATCTTCTTTATCGTGCATCAGATTAAGCACGCCGATTTCTAAAACGTCGTCTTTTTTACGCATGGCTTCCATCCTCTCTTCGAAATCAGCAGACAATTTGCTTACTTTTTGTCTGTTAATGGAAGTATACACGATTGTCGTTCAAAAAGCCAACAAAAAATACTCGAAAATATCCGAAAAAATTGACTGATCTTTTTGATGAGTATGGCAATGCATTTTTGGGGGGACATGAATAATTTGTTTTTGGCACAGTTGCTTATCAGCATGAAAAATACAGTGCAATGACAGCAATCAATGCCTTGCTCTGACTGAATTCTTGCGTTGCATCTGAAGTTTACAGGCAAAATGTAAAAATCGGGGATTTTCCCGTAATCCGCTTTGGAGTTCGAAAGGGGAAAGCAGACAAAAGCCTTGCTTTTCCTTCGATTTTTGTCTACCGGACACTCCGAAACCTGGGCGCGCAACCTTGAAAGTAGAACAAAATCTCGAAAAATTGAAAAATGTTCTACTCGGTTACCTTCCCCCAAGCAGTGTGGACTCAGATTACGGGCAAATCACTGGAAAATGACGATTTGTCCGTAAAATTTGAGTGAAATCTCGGTGCGCCGCCCAGAACAAGAAAAAATCCGTGCAATCACTGGCACGGATTTTCATCATTATTCAGTTGAACGTTCGGCTCCACACCTTGCATAATCAGGCTCAGAACAGCAACAAGGCTCATGATAAGTTCGTGCCGCATCGCGACTGCGCTTGCGCTGATCACTCGCGTCCCTCCTTATCTACCGCCTTGTTAAGCGGCTGGTCTTCGAACCTTGTTAAAAATTCAACTTCGTTTCCCTCGGCTTCGTTTCAGCCAAAATCTTGCCATGCCTGATATTATAAAGAACTTCAGAATGATCCATCAAAACGTGATAGAAGTCGCTTTCGTTCAGCAAAATGCAATCAGCCGGCTTGCCGACCTCTATTCCGTACTCATCGGCGATATGAAGAGTCTTGGCGGCATTTTCGGTCACAAATTTGTACGAATCCTGAATTTGACCGTATCCCATCAGGTGCGAAGCGTAAACACCCATGTTGACCGAATCAAGCATATTGCCGCTGCCAAGCGGATTCCACGGATCCTGAATATCGTCTTCGCCAAACGAGACGTTGATGCCGGCTTCAGACAGCTCTTTGATTCGAGTCAAGCCGCGGCGCTTCGGATAAGTATCGAAACGGCCGCCAAGGTGCATATTGACGAGCGGGTTGGAGACAAAATTGATCTGAGACATCTTCAACAGCCTGAACAGCTTATACGTATAGGCATCGTTATAAGAGCCCATCGCAGTCGTGTGACTTGCGGTAACGCGATTGCCAAGCCCCGTTTCATAAGCAAGAGTGGCCAAAACTTCCAGATTTCTTGACGCCGGATCATCGATTTCGTCACAATGGACGTCAACCAAACGCTCATATTTTTCAGCCAAACCGATCAAAAATTTGAGTGAATCGCGACCATAGTATTGGTTGAATTCAAAATGAGGGATGCCACCGATGACGTCAGCTCCTTCTTTAACGGCCTGTTCCATCAATTCTTTGCCGTTAGGAAACGACAGAATGCCTTCTTGCGGAAATGCAACGAGCTGCAAATCGACGACGTCTTTCATTTCGCTCTTTAGTTCAAGCAGTGCCTGAAGCGCAATCAAATGCGGATCGGTCACGTCAACGTGGCTTCTGACGTGCTGAATGCCAAGCGAAATCTGCTTGCAAAGCGTTTTTCTTGCGCGTTCCTTGACGTCTTTGATCGAAAGAGACTTTTTTCTTTCAGACCAGATTCTGATTCCGTCAAACAAGGTGCCGGTTTCGTTGAATTCCGGCTGTCCTGCTGTCAGCGTCGCATCCAAGTGCACGTGTGAATCGATGAAAGGAGCAAGCAGCAATTTTTCCTTGCCGTCGATCACCTCTTCGTCTCCGCGCGCCTCGATTCCGGCTGAGATTTTACTGAATTTGCCATCAGTAATCTGAACGTCCTTAAGTTCTTTGTCATTATCTACGTGAACATTTTTGATAAGCATAATCAACACTTGCCTTTCTTATCTTTGAAAACCATCAATCCGTAATAAAGCATCCCGCTCAAAATCATCGTCAAAAACGTCGCTCCGATCGTTTCCATCAAAAAATCGACCTGACGTAAGGCGAAAAAGAGTGCTACACCGACGATCCACGAAATAAATGCTGCATAATTTACACCGTTTCGGTACCAATATTTTCCGTTCGTTTCAGACAGCGCGAAAGTATCGTATTTGCGATGTCTTCTGAAATAAAAATCAACGACGATTACGCTGATGATCGGACCCAAAACCATGCCGATGTAGTCTAAAAATGCAGTGAAGGCATCCAAAAAGCTGCCGACGACCATCGGAATGAACGTGACGAACGTTGCAAATATCGCAGCAATCCAAAGCGAGTGCTTGAGCTTTAATCCGGAAAAAATGTTTGAAATTGCGGAACCAGCTGCCATCAGGTTCACTGCATTTGCCGTCATGCTCGTAATAATGATGACCAGCAACGCCACGACGCCGAGTCCCAATTGGCTTGCAATCGTGCTCGGATCCGAGTTGTTGGCATCATAGACGCCTGACGTGATCGCGATGCTGATTGTTGAAACAAGACCGATAAACGCAAACCAGACGACGCCGAGCAAGGCGCCGGCGAAAGGAATTACCGTTGAAGCATGCTTTTTTGACGTAAAGCGCGTAAAATCGGCTCCCGCAGTCACCCAAGCGAGGTTGAACGCTGCGACCGCATCAACCGCAGCACCCGTTGCAAGCAGGTCCTTGTGCGGAACCTGCCACGAAACGATATGAGAAAAAGGAACCGTTTTGAAAACGACGACCGATTCCCAGATCATGAAAACAAAGACCAACACGATGCCGATCCGTTCGATCAGCTGTACAGAGCGTTGTCCGCTTGCAATACTGATAATGTGCAAAATGCTCATTACCAAAATCCCGCAAACGAGCCCCTTTGCTCCGCCCGGCTTGCCGTAAACGGGCCACGAAAGCAGATCGTGAAGCAGATAGCTGACCGAAGTTGCCGCAATAAACGTATTGACCGCCGTCCAGCCGATAAATTGCGTCACGTTGACGATCGAAGGCAAAAAGCTGCCGCGAATGCCAAACGATGCTCGGCTCAGTTCCATCGTCGAAACGCCCGTCTTGTAACCGATATAGCCGATCAAACTCAAAAACAGATAGGACACGGCAGACGACAATACCAAAACTTTCATTGCAACCGCAAACCCGCAAGCGGCAATGACGCCGCCGATAAACCATGTTCCGTTGTTGGCATTGGCCCCCACCCAGGTTGCAAACATGTCCCAATCGGAGGTTCTTCGCGCTTCTTTTGGAACACTCATTATTTGATGTTTTTCCATAATAATGCCTTCCTTTAATTTATCATTTCTAAATAACGATATCATTACTTCATGACAAAAACAACCGATCAGATTCGTCTTTGATGACATGTTCATGTCACTATCAAGACGCGGTGCGTGAGCATTTTTATAGACTTAAAAAAATTAGTCTGCTATGATTTTCTTGTTCTTTTGGACAAATACATAATTATGGGGGTTTTATCATGGGTTTACCTGACAGAAAAGACGTTCCGGCAAAGCTGACTTGGGACGTCGACGTGCTTTACGAAAATGACGATGCCTGGCAAAAAGACATCGAAGCAGAAAAAAAGGCGCTCTCGGACTTTTCCAAGTATGACCATAAGCTGAACGATCCCGAAACGATCATCGCTGCATTGGACGATTTGGGCGAAATGGAAGTTCGTATGGATCTGCTTGGTCATTACGGATTTTTACAACAGTCGACCGATATGACGAATCCGCACTACAACCAGCTTTTACGAACTCTTGACCAGCTTGACGCCGATTACAATTCCGAGCTTGCAAAATACAGAGCTCAGATCATGGACAACGCTGACGAAACGCTTGATGCCGTTTCAGACAAGCGACCCGATCTTGGTGCCGCCATCAGAGAATTCAAGCGCATCAAAAATCATCGCTTGAGCGGCGAAGTCGAAAGCGCGCTAAGTTCGATCGAACCGACTCTTTCTTCGTTTGAAGGAATCTATACGACATGCCGGGCAGCCGACATGTCGTTCCCGGATTTTGAAGTCGACGGCAAGACATACCCGCTGTCATTCGTGCTTTATGAAAACAGCTACCAGTACAATCCGGATCACAAGCTGCGGCATGCGGCATTCAAAGCATTCTCAAAAGTTTTGAATCAATACAAAAATACCGTGGCTGCCAACTACTACGCACAGGTTTCCAAGGAAAAAATCATGGCAACCATGCGCGGATACGACTCAGTATTCGATTACTTATTGGACGATCAGGAAGTTCCGCGCGAATTTTTCGATCGTCAAATCGATGTCATCATCGAAAAACTTGGACCCGTCATGCAAAAATACGTCAAATTGATCCAAAAAGAACGTGGCTTGGACAAGCTGACTTTCTCAGATCTTCAGATCGATCTCGACCCTGAATTTGCACCGAAAGTTCCATTGGACAAGGCACCGGAATATATTTCCGATGCAATCAAAATCCTGGGTCCGAATTACCATAACATGATCATGAAATGTTTTGACGAACGCTGGGTCGACTTCCCAGCCAATAAAGGCAAGGAAACCGGTGGTTTTGAAACAACGCCATACGGCAAGCATTCATATATTTTGATGTCATGGACCGATGAAATGGCCGACGTTTACACGCTCGTCCACGAACTCGGACATGCCGGGCAGGAAATGCTGACGAACAAAACCAACCATCCGCTGAGCTGCAAAGTTTCAACCTACATCATCGAAGCACCATCGACCTTCAACGAACTCTTATTGACCCATGCGCTTGAAGAAAAGAGTTCAGACAAACGGATGCAGCGTTTCGCCTTGACAAAGATGCTGACGAACACCTACTATCACAACTTCGTCACTCACCTTTTGGAAACAGCCTTCCAGCGCGAGGTCTATAAGCTGATCGACAACGGTGAAGGCTTCGATGGAGATCGTCTTTGCGAAATCAAAAAAGCCGTCCTGAAGAAATTCTGGGGCGATGCGGTTGAAATCGACGACGATGCAGCCTTGACGTGGATGCGCCAATCGCATTATTATATGGGACTTTATCCATATACCTATTCGGCAAGTCTGACAATTTCGACTCAGGCTTATCTGAAAATCAAAGAACAAGGTCAGCCCGCAATCGATGCATGGCTCAAATTCCTGAAATTTGAAAATTGTCCGGCACCGATTGAAGCAGCCAAAATTGCCGGCGTTGACATTACGACCGACGAGCCGTTGAAAAATACGATCAAATTCCTGGACGAAACGGTCGACAAGATTGCCGAATTGACGAAAGAACTTTAGTCTGCTCAAGAGACTGAAAAAAAACCGGACGAAATTTGCAATTGATTTTGCGAATCTCATCTGTTTTTTTTGTGTATGCGAGAACAAAATTCTGTTATTGCACAAAATAATCAATGTTTCCATGCATTAGAACCGGCAAAATCGTTCGCAGGCAACGCTGCTTTATTCAATCTTTCGTTTAATTCAAGCTGAAGACGAACTTTTTTCCGCCCTCGTTATGTTACAATATTTTTGTAAACCAATATTACAAAAACAGTTAACTAAAGGAGCTTGTCATGGAATTTGATGCCACTGAAACCGCCAATCTAATCAAAACAAAACAGCTGTCCCCAAAAGAAGCCGTCATGAACGCTTTTTCCGAGATCAAAACAAAAAACGGCCAACTGAACGCGGTCGTCAGCCTGCGTGAAGAAAAAGCCCTGGACGAAGCAAACCGCTGCGTCGCCCTTGACAAACCTTTTGCGGGGGTGCCGATTTTGCTAAAAAGTCTCGGCCAATACCTTGAAGGCGAACCGGCAACCGATGGCTCGAAACTCTTCAAAGATGCCAAAGCGACTCAAACCGATAATTTTGTCAAAGCACTGCAGCAAGCAGGTTTCATCATCATCGGACAATCGAACGCACCGGAATTCGGCTTTACCAACGTCACCGATTCCGAGTTGTACGGTCCGGCACGCAATCCTTGGAATCCCGACTTTTATTCGGGCGGATCTTCAGGCGGGGCTGCTTCAGCCGTAGCTTCAAAAATGGTGCCGATTGCTTCAGCCAGCGACGGAGGCGGATCAATCAGAATTCCGGCCTCTTTTTCCGGCTTGATCGGTCTGAAACCAACGCGTGGCAGAACTCCGGTCGGTCCTTCTTCCTGGCGCGGATGGCAAGGAGCATCCGTCTCGTTTGCCTTGACACGCTCGATTCGTGACACTGCCAACCTGCTTTCTGCCATTCAAACGGTTCAACCTCCGGCTCCGTTTCAGACCCCGCTGCTTTCTTTCAATCTTGATGATCCGTTGCCAAAAAACTGCAAAGTTGCCTTTTCATTAAATTCGCCCGTCCAGACGAAGGTTTCAGAAGCTGCAAAGCAGGCAGTGCTTTCAGCCGTGCATTTTCTGGAAGAGCAAGGTTTCGAAGTCGAAGAAACGGAACCAAAACTTAACGGCATTCAGCTGATCAAGGACTATTATCTCGTCAATGACGTGGAATCAGCCGTAATGTTTTCCAAGATTGAAAACTCGCTTGACCGCAAGCTCAAAATCGACGACATGGAACTCATCAGCTGGTGCATCTGTCAGGCCGGCATGGACGTCAAAGCAACGGATTACAGCCGCATGCTCGCAAACTGGGATCAGGTCGCCTTTATCATGGACGATTTTCTTGAAAAATACAGTTTCTTCCTGACACCGACAACGGCTCAGACGGCACCTGAAGTTTCGCATCAGTTCATCGACGAATCAATGCGGGCGAAAATGCGCCGAATCTCCGAGCTTTCGCCGCGCGAACGGACCGACTTGGTCTATGAGTTCTTCATGCCAAGCCTTGCAGCGACCCCGTTTACTCAGCAGGCAAACCTCATGGGAAACCCGGCCATCAGCTTGCCGGTTCACGTTGCCTCAAACGGTCTGCCGCTTGGCATTCAATTCGTGGCCAAAAAAGGCCGGGAAGACCTGTTGCTTAAACTGGGCAAGCTGTTTGAGCAAAACGGAAAATTCAAAATAATCTGAAAAGAGGATGTTTCACGTGAAACATCCTCTTTTTCAGATTGCTTCGATCAAAGCCCCGAACGTAACCAACAGCCCAAACGAAAACAAGCTGATTTTTACGGAAGCAACCGAAACGTTTTCAAAAATTGCTTGATTTGATTCAAGCACGTTTAAGACAAATTCCTTCTTGACTACGATTGAAAGACACATTGTTGCAACCCATAAAATAATCACTGCAAGCCACATTCGATCTCCCCCAAGCCCCATTTAATCTTTTTTTAATCATATCATCATTTTGGGAATTTTACTACCAAAAAGAAGCTGGGAAAAACTCTGCCTCGGTTATAATGCCCTTTAAGTATACAGATGAAAAAGAAAATTTGCTGTATGCTTGGAGGGCATTTTCATATGGGAAGA
>JBHADD010000046.1:0-3432 GCA_041854925.1 Ligilactobacillus sp.
AAAACACCGATCTTGACGCCGCTTTTAGTTTCAGTCAGCTTGCCTTGCAGTTCACCAAAGGCAAATGCCACAAGGTATGTAGACATGCGAACGGTTTCTTGAAAATAATGGACGCCGTCTTCGCATTTGATTTCCGGCATATTGCTCAAGGTCGTTTCGCCTTCATGCTCATCATATTTAAGCGCAAGCGAAAACGTCGCCTTGGCTTCAGGTTCGTCAACGCAAGGAAATGCTTGACGAGCAGCGTTCGTTTCGAATTGAGTCCCGATAATCTGCTTTTTTTGACCATCGACTTCATAGTATGATGGATAAATCCCCATCATCGTGTCGGTAAGTTTGGCATCATACTCGATGAAAAGCTCTGTTTTCCCTGCATTTTCAAGCTTGATCAAAATCGCATCTTTTGCATCGTCGACCTCAAACTTCGCATCTTTTCCGTTTGCTTTAACGTTTTTGACGTTCAAATATTTCTGATGGATTGCAATATCGGTCTTTTTTGCCTCGCCGACAATCGTTGTTTTCCCGACAATCGTTTTCTTTGCACGATTGATATCAATATACAAATCATAGCGACTTGGTTGAAAATCATTATAAAACCTTAATAGTTCAGCCATTATAGCTTCCTCAACTTTCATGATAAATTAATTGCATACATTGATTATACGCCTTTAGATAATTAATTGCACAAAAAGCGGACTCAGCATCAAACGAGCCCGCTTGCAAGATATTTTAAAACCTTTTTCCCGTTGCTTTATAACCAATGTCTTTACGATAAAAGCACTTGTCAAATTCATGCTCTCCAAGATAACGATAAATATTTTGTTGAGCATCTTCAATCGTGTCAGCAGTCGCAATTGCCGTCAGCAAACGCCCTCCGTTTGCGGTAACGTTTGGAAACTCGCCCGCAACGTTTGCATAATCGATTGAAATATCGCCTGATTCTTCAAGCACAGGCAATTTCTGACCTTTAACAGGCGATTTTGGATAGCCCTCTGCAGCCAGAACAACGCCTAAAACGGCATTTTCAGTTTGCTTGACTTCCGGAAGCGGCTTTCCGTTGATGGCCGCGTCAATCAACTCAGCGAAATCGGAATCGATGCGAGGCAAAACCACCTGCGTTTCCGGATCGCCTAAACGGACGTTGTATTCGATTACTTTTGGTCCTTGTTCCGTTAAAATCATCCCGATATAAATCAGACCGATATAATTGAATTCGGCTTTGCGCAAACCATCGATGGTCGGTTCAACAACCTCTTCGACCATTCGTTCATAGTCTGATTCAGAAAGCTGCGGCAAAGGACTATAAGCCCCCATGCCGCCCGTGTTTGGTCCTTCGTCTCGATCATATACTCGCTTGTGGTCTTGAGCCATCGGAAGAATACGATAATCTTCTTCACCGATTACGACAAACATCGAGTATTCGTCGCCAGAAAGAAATTCTTCCAAGACGATTTGCTCTTGTCCTTTTCTGAACATCATCTTGATTTCTTCTTCAGCTTCAGCCTTCGTCTTGGCAATAACAACGCCTTTTCCTCCGGCAAGGCCGTCAGCTTTGATAACGACCGGTTCTTCAAATTGATTTAAACCGCTGATCGCATCTTCTGATGATCTGAACGTACTGTATTTTGCGGTAGGAACATGATGCTCTTCCATAAATTCCAAAGCAAAATCTTTCGATCCTTCAAGACGTGCCGCCTCTTTATCAGGGCCAAAAATCTTCAAGCCGTCCTTTCTGAACGAATCAACGATGCCGGCACAAAGAGCATCTTCCGGACCAACAAACGTCCATTCGACCCCGTGGTCATAAACAAAACCCTTCAAAGCGTCAAAATCGGTTTCTTCAATTGCAACCGTTGAAATGCCATCGCTTTCCATTCCGATGTTTCCCGGCGCAACGTAAACATGCGCAACATGCGGACTCTCAAGCAGTTTCTTGGCAATCGCATGTTCACGTCCACCGGAACCTACGACTAACAAATTCAGATTATCTTTCATCAATTATCACCTAAAATCTTAGTGTCTGAAGTGACGAATACCTGTCATAACCATCGCGATGCCGTACTTGTCGGCCATATCAACGGAATCTTGGTCACGAATCGAGCCGCCCGGATGAACGATTGCCTTGATTCCGTGTTCTGCAGCATATTGAACGCAATCATCCATTGGGAAGAACGCATCAGACGCCATCACGGCAGCATCAGTAATCTTGTCTCCGGCATGCTTGATGGCAATTTTCGTTGAATCGATACGATTCGGCTGTCCCGCGCCGATTCCGAGCGTCTGCTTGTCGTCAGCGACGACGATTGCATTTGACTTCGTATGTTTAACGGCCTTCCAAGCAAACATCAATGCTTCAAGCTGTTCTTTTGTCGGCTTGTTCTTGGTTACGACCTTCCATTCAGATGCATTTTCTTCGATGACGTCCTGCTCTTGCATCAAAAGCCCGCCCATAATCGAAACCGTTTCAAAACGAGTCTTTTCATCCTTGTTTTCAAAATCAAGCTGCAGCAGACGGATATTCTTCTTTTTAGCCAAAACTTCAAACGCATCATCATCATAGCCAGGGGCAATAATGATTTCCAAAAAGAGCTCATGCATCTTTTCAGCCGTTTTGAGATCGACTTTGCGATTCAAGACGATGATTCCGCCAAAAATCGAAATCGGATCGGCGGCATAGGCACGATCCCAAGCCGTTTCGATATTATCTGCACGTCCGATTCCGCACGGATTCATGTGTTTCAAAGCAACAACGGTCGGTTCGTTGAATTCACGCGCAATTCTGATTGCCGCATCCGCATCCTTGATGTTATTATAGGAAAGCTGCTTTCCGTGAAGCTGTTTTGCACTGGAAACCGCATACTTCTTCGGCAAAGCATCCTGATAAAACCAAGCGCGTTGATGAGAATTTTCGCCATACCGCATCGTATCTTCGAGCTCGTACGTTAAAGTAAGCTTTTCAGGTGCTTCAACCCCGACTTTTTCAGATAAATATTGTGAAATGAGCGCATCATACGCAGCCGTGTGCCTGAATGCCTTGGCAGCCAATTTTGCCCGCGTTTCAAGCGTTGTTTTGCCGTTTTCGTTAAATTCGTCCAACACCGTTTGATAATCGGCTTTGTCAACCACAATCGTAACGTCGTGATAATTTTTAGCTGCAGAACGAACCATGCTCGGGCCACCAATATCGATGTTTTCAATCGCATCAGCCAACGTGCAATCCGGTTTTTCAATCGTTTGCTTGAAAGGATACAAGTTGACGCAAACCAAATCAATCGGATGAATATTGAGTTTCTTCATCGTCTCAACGTGTTCGGGAACATCTCGACGTCCGAGCAGCCCTCCGTGAATATATGGGTTGAGCGTTTTGACGCGACCATCCAAAATTTCAGGAAAACCGGTAACTTCTTCAACTGAAATCGTTTTAATTCCTGC
>JBHADD010000047.1:0-3515 GCA_041854925.1 Ligilactobacillus sp.
CTACCGAGCCGACCGAAATCTGCACGCGCGGTATCAAAAGTAGACAAAAACCGAGCAAAATGGCTGAATCTTGTCTACCGAGCCGACCAAAATCGGTGCGCGCGGAGGCAAAAGTAGACAAAAACTGATCAAAATGCCTGAATTTTGTCTACCGCCCCGACCGAAATCGGTGCATACGGAGGCAAAAGTAGACAAAAACCGAGCAAAGTGTCTGAATCTTGTCTACCGCCCCGACGAAGACAGCGCGCGCAGATCCGAAAATAGACCTGACTCAGTCGTCCGTACCAAAACCACACTCCAAGAAATAATAAAAACAAGCGTGCACGTTTCGATCCGTGGTACACTATACCCATGTGGAGGAACAAAGAAGAAACAATGAGAAAGATATTTATTATTGAAGATGAACAAGATATCATTCAAGCCGTTCATGATGAACTGAAAAAGTGGGGATATGACGTGACCGGCGTTTCGGACTGGGACAACATGATGGCGGAAGTCAAGGAATCCGATCCCGTTTTGATTTTGATGGACATTACTCTGCCGATGTATGACGGTTTTTACTGGACGCAGCAGATTCGAGCCTTTTCACAGGTGCCGATTATTTTTATTTCGGCCGCCGATTTTGATCAAAATGCCGTGAGGGCGCTGATGATCGGTGCGGATGATTATTTGGTCAAGCCGTTTGCGATGGATCTTTTGACGGCAAAGGTTCAGGCCGTGCTTCGCCGTGTAAATGCAGTGCAGGAAAAGAGCCTGGAAAAATTTGGATGCGAACTCAATTTGTTGACCAACGATCTGGATTTTCAAGTAGAAAGCGTCAGACTGACACCGACTGAGGGGCTGATCATGAAGCTGCTCATGCTGAATGCAAATCAGACGGTCAGCAAAAAGAAACTGATTTCGGCATTGTGGCAAGGAAACAACTTTATCGACGAAAATGCGCTAAACGTCAACTTGAGCAGGTTGCGCGGCAAGCTCTCAACGCTTGAGGGACCGCTTCAGATTACGACGGTCAGAGGTCAGGGCTATCGCTTGGAGGAAAAATTATGATCAGGAAATATTTGGCGGACTGTTGGTCGACATTGATCGTATATCTGTTTTGCGTGGCTGTTTTTGCGCTTTTTTGCGTGCTTTATGATTTGAAATTCAGTTTGATCGGCGACTTCGTGCGTTTCACCTGGCTCGCAGCGGTCGGTGCTGCATTTTTCAAGACCGTGTGGACGTTTCGAATTCTCAGACACGTTGAAAACGGCGATATTGACGAATCTTTCGGACGGACGCTCGTTGAAAGAGAATTCTTGCGCAAGATGCGTGAAGAAAAGGACAATCTTAATCAGCGCGAGCAAAAGCTTGAGCAGGAGTTCAAGGAGCGTTACGATTATCTGATCGTCTGGAGTCATGAGATGAACACGCCGCTGACGGCTCTGAAACTGATGGCCGATGCGGCGGATGTCGTGGACAGCGCGCGCGTGCAAAAGCAGGTTGATAATGCCGAGTATCAGTTGAATCTGCTGCTTAATTATGAGCGCTTGTCAGATTTTAATCATGATCTTGAGTTTGTTTCGATTGATCTGCTTGAGCTCGTGCAGCAGATTTTGCGCGAAAACATGACGCTTTTCGTTGAAAAGAACCTGACGCTTGACGTGGCGGTGCCGCATAAAAAGCTTTTGACCGACAAGAAGTGGATGTCATTCATCTTGGAGCAGATTTTGGTTAATGCCAGCAAATACAGTGCTCCGCATCAGCAGATCATGATCGGTTACGACGATGGCGTGCTTTTCATCCAAGATGAAGGAATCGGCATTTCGCAATCCGATCTGCCAAAAATCTTTGAAGCAGGATTCACCGGTGAAAACGGCAGAAAGCACGGTGCCGCAACTGGAATGGGGCTTTATATCGTCAAACGGGTCAGCGAATTTTTGAAGATCGACGTTGCGGTCGATTCAAAACTGGGAGCGGGGACCGTTGTCAGACTGGATTTGAATCGGATTCTGGATTTATAAAAAATAACAAACTGTAAGGTTCCTGTCGCACATGTAACTATGATTGCGGTGGGAATCTTTTTATAATAAAGGAGTAATGAAACAGGAGGTATGAAAAATGAGTATTTTAGTGTTGAACCATGTCAGTAAATCATTCGGCAAAGGGGACAGTCAAGTTGACGCATTGCGCGATATCAGATTCAGCGTTGAAGAAGGGGAATACGTTGCCATCATGGGGGAATCCGGTGCCGGCAAATCGACGCTTTTGAATATTATCGCAACGCTTGAAACGGCAACGGGCGGTCAGATCACGCTCAATAATCATGATTTGTCAAAGCTCAAGGAAAAGGAAAAAGCAGCGTTCAGACGTCAGCATTTGGGATTTGTCTTCCAAAATTTCAACTTGCTTGACACGTTCAACAATCGCGACAACATCTTTTTGCCGCTCGTTTTGAACAAAGTATCGCATAAGGAAATGGAAAAGCGCCTTGAACCTTTGGCAAAGGAGCTTGAAATTGAGCAGTTGCTCGATCGTTATCCGTACGAAATTTCCGGTGGTCAAAAACAGCGCGTGGCAGCCGCCAGAGCATTGATCACGAAACCTGATCTGCTGTTGGCCGATGAACCGACCGGAGCGCTCGATTCTCAAAATACGAAGCGCCTGCTTGTGTTGTTTGACAGAGTCAATAAGCAGGGACAGACGATTCTGATGGTTACTCACAGTTCGCAGGCCGCAAGCTATGCCAACAGAACGCTGTTTATCAAGGATGGCATCATTTATCACGAGCTTTACCGCGGGGACATGTCGCAAAAAGACTATGCTAAAAAGATTTCGGACAGCATGACCGTTTTGACGGCTGAATAAGGGGGAAAAAGGGATGTTGAAACTTAAACTTGCAAGACAGACCATCAGCAAGAACTTGCAGCTTTATTTGCCGTTCCTTTTGGCAAATGCAGTGCTGGTCGGAATCAACTACATTTTCTTTTCAATGACGACGAATAAAAGTCTTGAAAAGCAAAATTACGGATCCGGTCTGATTCAGCTGATGAACATCGGATTTGTCTTCACCCTGGCAATCACTTTCTTCTTCATGATCTACATCAACGGCATCGTCAGTCGCCGTCGGAATCACGAACTTGGCCTTTACAGCATTTTGGGGATGACAAGATCTGATCTTGGAAAAATGATTTTTTTCATTGATGCGATCATGTTTGCCGCAAGCTCAGTTCTGGGACTTGTTTTTGGAGCAACTTTCGTCAAATTCGTCGGACTCGGGTTGAAAAAATTGCTTGAGATGGAACGCTTGAATGTGCCGGTGTTCAGCTCTTTCGCAGCTATCATCTGCATCGGATATTTTGCAGCCGTGTATTTTATATTGCTCTTGGGCGATTTGTGGCACTTGCGCTCGGTCAACCCGCTTGACTTGTGGAAAGCAACCAATAAGCGAGAAAAAGAACCGCGCGGCTCATGGGTCTTCGGAATTGCGGGCGTTGTCGTGCTTTGCACCGGATATGCGATTGCAGTCAGAATGA
>JBHADD010000048.1:0-7186 GCA_041854925.1 Ligilactobacillus sp.
AAGATATTACCGCTCATTGTATCATTCAAAAATTCCGAAATCAACAAAAAACCGCAAGCCTAATCGACCTGCAGTTTTCCAAATATCGGCGCATCAGTCAACCTTGGCAATCCTTCCCTGTTCGATATACACCGCAAGAATTGCCAGATCGGCCGGATTGACGCCGCTGATGCGACTTGCCTGAGCCAACGTTTCCGGCTGAATCTTCGTCAGCTTCTGCATGGCTTCCGTGGCAAGGCCTTCAATTGCGCTGTAATCAATGCGCTCGGGAATCTTCTTTGCTTCCATGCGCTTGAGTTTTTCGATCTGTTCGTATTCTTTTTTGATATAGCCGGAATACTTGTACTGAATCTCGATCTGCTCGATCACATGGCGATCCAGAGTCTTTTCAGGTGCCGGTATGAAATGCAGCAAATCAGCATACGTGACGTATGGCCGGCGCAGGAAGTCGCTTGCCAAAACGCCGTCCTTTAAGGCGCGATCACCATGTTTTTCAAGGTATTCGTCAACTTCTTTGCCCGGTTTGATGCGAATTGATTCAAGCCTTGCTTCTTCTTCCTTGATGGCTTTCTTTTTTTCAAGGAATTTTTCGTAGCGTTCGTCTGAAATCAGACCGATTTCGTGTCCGAGTTCGGTCAAACGAAGATCGGCATTGTCATGACGCAAAATCAACCGGTATTCGGCACGACTCGTCAAGAGACGATACGGTTCATTCGTGCCCTTGGTTACAAGATCATCGACCATTACGCCGATATAGGCATCGCTTCTCTTCAAAACGATTTCTTCTTTTCCGAGCGCATGACGACCTGCATTGATGCCGGCCAGGATGCCTTGACCGGCTGCTTCTTCATAGCCTGAAGTTCCGTTCGTCTGACCGGCTGTATAAAGTCCGCGCACGAGCTTTGTTTCAAGCGTCGGTCGCAATTGATAAGGTTCCACCACGTCATATTCGATTGCATATCCGGGACGCATCATTTCGGCGTGTTCCAAACCTTCAATCGAATGCACCATCTTGAGCTGAATCTCTTCAGGCATGGAAGTCGACAGCCCCTGAACGTAATATTCATCCGTGTTGCGGCCTTCAGGTTCAACAAACAGCTGATGGCGCTTCTTGTCTGCAAAACGCACGATTTTCGTTTCGATTGACGGACAGTAGCGCGGACCGACGCCCTCGATGGCTCCGGTATACATCGGCGCACGGTCAAGATTGTCCTGAATCAGCTTATGGGTCTTTTCGTTCGTATAGGTCAACCAGCATGAAAGCTGATTCTTGACATCGAGATAGTCTTCATCCCTGCTTTCGTAACTGAAAAGATGCGGCGTCGAATCACCGGGCTGTTCTTCCGTCTCGGCATAATCAATCGTATTCCCGTCAACTCGCGGCGGCGTTCCGGTCTTGAAACGCTTGAGCTTGAAGCCGAGACGTTCCAAGTTTTCTGAAAGCTTGATTGCTGGTTGCGTATTGTTGGGACCGGACGAATACATCAATTCGCCAATGATGATCTTGCCGCGTGCAGCCGTTCCGGTCGTCAAAACGACCGCTTTTGCTCCGTAGCAGGCCCCTGTATTTGTCACGACGCCCTTGATCTTTCCTTCTTCAACAATCAGGTCGTCAACGATGCCTTGGCGCAGCGTCAAATTAGGCTCTTTTTCAAGCGTATGCTTCATTTCAATCGAATACTGGCGCTTGTCGGCCTGAGCTCGTAACGCTCTGACGGCCGGTCCTTTGCCCGTGTTCAGCATTCTCATTTGAATGTACGTTTTGTCAGTGTTGCGCCCCATTTCGCCGCCCAAAGCATCGACTTCACGAACAACAATACCTTTGGCAGGACCGCCAACGGCCGGGTTGCATGGCATGAATGCCACCATTTCAAGATTGATCGTGATCAAGAGAGTCTTGTTGCCCATCCGACTGGCAGCAAGAGCCGCCTCACATCCCGCATGACCCGCACCAACAACGATGACGTCATAATCGTCGGCTTGATACTTGTTTCCGAATTGCATTTTTTAACCTACTTTCCCAAACAGAATTGACTGAATAATTGATCCAACAGCTCGTCTTCGTAGCTTTCACCGGTAATTTCGCCCAAAAGATTCCAGGCTTCCGTCATGTCGATCTGCACCAGATCGACCGGCATCCCTGAACTGATTCCTTCAAGAACAGAATCAAGCGAATTTTGTGCTTTCTTAAGCAGTGCGATATGTCGAGCGTTCGTTACCATTACCGTTGACTGAGAATTTTCGATTCCGTTGAAAAACAGCTTGGAAATTGCCTCTTCCAAGGCCTCCACACCCTCATTTTTCAAGATCGACGTTGCGTAAACCGGTGCATTTCCCGAAATTTTTTCCAGTTCTTTGCGATCGAGCTTTTCTTCAAGGTCAGTTTTGTTCAAAATGATTATTCGCTTTTTGTCATTGGTCAGTCTGATCAGTTCAAAATCTTCTTTTGTCAGACTTTCCGCTGCATTTAACACCAGCAAAACCAAATCGGACTGCTCGATGGCTTTCTTCGAACGTTCGACCCCGATTTTTTCAACCTTGTCGTCCGTTTCTCTGATGCCGGCCGTATCGATCAGCTTCAACGGGACGCCTGACACGTTGACGTATTCTTCGATCACGTCGCGCGTCGTGCCCGCAACGTCAGTCACGATAGCCTTGTCTTCATGCAAAAGATGGTTCAAAAGACTTGATTTGCCGACGTTCGGACGTCCGACAAGCGCTGTTGCCAACCCTTCGCGCATGATTTTTCCTTGCGAAGCAGTCTTGAGCAGCTGTTCGATGCGCTGCTTGATTTCAATTGCCTTTTCCTTGAGCAGCTTCGTCGTCATCTCTTCAACGTCGTCATATTCCGGATAATCGATGTTGACCTCGACTTGTGCCAAAACGTCCAAAATGTCTTTTCTCAAAGAATCGATCAGGTGAGACAAGTTGCCGTCAAGCTGGTTCAGAGCGATTTTCATTGAACGATCCGTTTTGGCCCTGATCAGATCCATCACCGATTCAGCCTGGGTGAGGTCGATTCTTCCATGAAGAAACGCGCGCTTCGTAAATTCGCCCGGCTCGGCCAGTCTGGCTCCGTTTACCAAAAGCAGCTGCAAGATCCGATTCGTCGCAACGATGCCGCCATGGCAATTGATTTCAACGACGTCTTCTCTGGTGAAAGTCTTTGGCGCAAGCATCAAAGAAACCATCACTTCGTCAATTTCCTCATGGGTTTTCGGATCGACGATATGCCCATAGTTTATCGTATGACTTTTCGCCTGCGTCAAATCCTTGCCCGAAAAGACTTTTTGAGCAATTGAAACGGCTTCTTCACCGCTCATTCGCACGATCGAAATTGCCCCTTCGCCCGGAGGGGTCGAGATTGCTGCAATTGTATCAAATTCCGTCACCGTAGCCATTTTCTGTTCCTCCTTGAATTATCTCACAAAAAAAAGCGCCCCCACGCAGCCGGATGTCCGAAACAAAACGTGGATAAAGCACTTTCACTACTTCATCGATTTAAGATAAGAATGATTACCTCTAATATAATGTTATTTTCAAGAATTGTCAATTACCTATTGCAGCCTGAAACTGATCGATTTGTCAAAAACCGTTGCCAGCGTGATGATTTCATTCATTTGCGGCAAAACTTCCCCTTTTTCGATTCGTTTCAGCCGCGAGACCTTCATCCCGATGGCTTCGGCAAACTGCTTTTGGCTCATCTGCTGATCTTTTCTGAGCTGATGAACCGCCAGCTGGAAGTCGATCTTCAGGTTGTTTTCCTTATAAAATGCAGTGCTTTTAACCTCGATTTTCTCAAATCGATACGCATCTTTTTTCCCGAATCTTCTTGCAAATCTGTCAGCCTGGTTGAGCTGAACAATGCGCCGTTCGCGCTCAAAAGCACGCTTCATCAATTTGTGCTCTGCTTGAGCCATTTCTTCGATGAATGCTTTTGTCTCAAGACATCCTTTTGCAGGAAGCATATCCTCTTCCAAGCCATTTCCCCCCAGTGTTTCCTGTCCTAGTCTTTAGCCTAACAGAATTGTGGCAAATAAGACAGATGGCAGGAGCGTTTGTAACAAAAATGTAACTTTTTACCAAAAGGAGCCGAGCGAATCAGCCATTTTTGTCCGTAATCGTAATCTATCCAGGATCTCACTCGAATTTACGGACAAAGGCTTCATTTTTGATGATTTGTCCGTAAGCAAAACGCATTTTACGGACAATCGGCTATTTTTGACCATTTTGTCCGTAATCGCCATTTTTCGAACAGGCCAATTACGGACAAAGCGTCCATTTTCATCGATGTGTCCGTAAACGGAAGTGACATTGCCAAATGCAGCGCGGACTGACAACACACATCTTTTGGGCTCTTTGATACATGGAAAAGAAGCCGACTCTTTCTGGATATTTCCATCATGGAAAGCGATTGTCATGCATACGCAAAAAACCGGATTGAATTGCAACCAATTGCAAATCATCCGGTTTTTCAGTTTGAGGCATGGTTTTCACGGTCTATTTTAGTTTGAGACACGGTTTTTCAGCCTCTTCTCTGCATTTTTACATCGAAAGGTCAGAACCCTTGCTTTCAATGACTTTCTTATACCAGTAGAACGAATCCTTCGGAATGCGTTTCAAAGAACCATTGCCGCGATCATCGCGATCAACGTACACGAAACCGTAGCGCTTCTTCATTTCGCCAGTTCCGTTTGAAACAAGGTCGATGCAGCCCCACATCGTGTAGCCCATCAGATCAACGCCATCAATGTTGACGGCGTCATCCATCGATTGAATGTTTGCCTGCAGATACTTGATGCGGTAATCATCGTGAATCTTGCCGTCTTCTGCGATTTGATCGTTCCATCCGATTCCATTTTCAACGATCCAAAGCGGCTTGTGATATCTTTCCCAAAGCGTATTCAATGCCAGACGCAGACATTGCGGATCAGTTGCCCAGCCCCAGGCATTCGTTTCAAGGTACGGATTCTTGACGCCGTTCATACCAAGATTTCCGCTTGCCTTTGCCTCAGTTTCGTGCGTCGTCAAAACGCCTGAACCGTAGCAGGAGAAGCTGAGAAAATCAACGGTGTAGTTCTTGAGCAATTCGTAGTCTTCAGGCTCGTCATCAAGCTTGATGCCTTCACGTTCGTATTTCTTCCATTGATAGTCAGGATAACGTCCGCCGGATTGAACGTCCGTGTAGAACAGCATTTGCTGATCATGTTCAAGCACCAAAACCTGATCGGCGGGATCGCACGTATAGGCATATGCCGGTTGATAGGCCAACATTTGACCGACCATCATCTCATGATCAATTTCGTGCGCTGCTCTGACTGCCTTGGCACTTGCAACAAATTGATTATGGGCGCCTTGAGCCCTGTTTTGAGCATTATCGTCCAAAAGACCGCCGCCCATGTACGGACACATTTCCATGGCATTGATTTCATTGAACGTCAGCCAATACTTGACCTTGCCCTTGTAGTATTTGAAGACGGTCTTGGCATAGTTTTCAAAAATATCGATCATCCTGCGATCATGCCAGCCACGGAAACGAATCATCAGGCTCAGCGGCGTTTCATAGTGTGAAAGCGTCACGAGCGGTTCCATGCCGTATTGATGGCAAAGATCAAAAACCTTGTCGTAAAATGCAAGACCTTCCTGATTAGGTTCAGGATCATCACCGTTCGGGAAAATGCGCGACCAATTGAGCGAAAGTCTGAAGCACTTGAAGCCCATCTCGGCCATCAATTTGAGGTCTTCTTCATAGTGATGATAGAAATCGGTTGCCGTATGACTCGGATAATAGAAACCGTCAACCAAGGCCGGTTCTGCATCCGCTGGAAAATCCAGATACTCTCCGCCCCAGGAAATCGGTGATTTGCCTGTCGTCCCGTCAGCTTTCTTCCAAGTAACGCAGCGCGGTTCCGTTGCAGAACCGTTCGTTACGACGTCAATGGCATTCAAGCCTTTGCCGCCTTCGTCAAATCCACCTTCGTATTGATTGGCAGCCGTTGCGCCGCCCCACAAGAAACTTTCTTTAAAAGCCATTTATTTTCCCTCTTTCTTATTATTTTTCCATATGCACGGGATCAATCACGTCCTCCAAGAAGAAACGTTGTAATTCGGTGTCAAAGTCATATTTGAAAATTCCGCAATTAGGAATGCGATGTTTCTTTAAAATCGGTTCCGGATCTTGCCAAGCAGACAAGAAATTGGCACAGGCACCAGCGTGAGAGACCGCCAGAACCGTGTTGTTTCCGTCTTTGTTCATGACTTCGAGCAAAGTTTTGACGACGCGCTCTCTGACCTCATTTTCATCTTCTCCGCCAAATTGCTTGTAATATCCGGCATGACGTTGTTCTCTTGAAGGATGAAGATATTCGTGTTCTCCTTCAAACATTCCAAAACCCACTTCTCTGATGCCCTTAAGTCTCGCATAAGGCAAGGAAGTGATTAATTCAAGCGTATCGCTTGCTCTTTCGGCTGTTGAACAGCATGCAGCATCAAACTTGATGCCTTCTCGTTCATAATAAGCAGCTGCCGCCTTGGCTTGTTTGATGCCATTTATCGTCAAAGGCGAATCGCACCAGCCTTGAATCTTGCCTTGAACATTGAACAACGTTTCACCATGTCGCATTAAATATAATATTTTCTTCATTTCGTTTGCCTAATATATATACAAATATTTTTACTGACTTTACATTTCACATTATAGCGCTTTCTTTTGGCTGAAGTCAACTATTTTCTTGTCACGAAAAAATTTACTTATATCAGTTTTTATTTCATAAATAAACTTTTACAAGAGGAGATGTCCGGAAACGGCATGCCTCAAATTGAAGACTCAAATGATGCAAATAAGCAAAAAGAGTCCGTCAAAAAAGGCCGTAACCGAGCTCCGACTTTTACGGGCATATTCCAAAAATAGGCATTTTATCCATAATCCACCGGACTGACGCGCAGCACAAATCATGCAGTTGGTGCGCGGCACTGCATTTGACAAAAAGGCAGTTTCCATGCATCAAAATTTAAAAATACCGGACAAAGTCAGTCGCAGGTCGACGGTTATAATGCCCTTTAAGTATACAGATGAAAAAGAAAATTTGCTGTATGCTTGGAGGGCATTTTCATATGGGAAGAAAATCGAAATATTCTGCTGATTTTAAGCTGATGATCATTCATGAAGCGGAAACATTGGGAATTA
>JBHADD010000049.1:0-3273 GCA_041854925.1 Ligilactobacillus sp.
AGGCAGATTGTAAAATTTAAGTTGAACATTTAAGTGGACAGAAAAACCCATCAAGGTCTTTAATGGTGTTACCACAACATTCCATTAGAAAGAAGGACCTTAATGGGCACCACTATTTTATCATTCCAGAACCGCGTTGTCATTGAAACGCTTCATAATGAAGGACGTTCCTTGCGATACATCGCTAACTACTTAGGCTTTAGTAAGACTACGATTTTTAACGAACTTCACCGACTAAATGGTGAGTATCAGGCTGAGCTAGCGCAATCTGACTTCGAACGAAAGGTTGGTCAACGGGGGCGGAAGTCTTCGCTCACTAAAAACCTTAAACACTTGATCGAGGAAAAGATTCAAACCCAGAAATGGTCACCTGAACAAGTTGCCCATGTGGTTGGGATTGCCTACAAGACGGTTTATAACTGGATTGATCAAGGATTGCTTGATGTGCAGTTACCCGATTTGCCTGATCATGGAATTCGTCGCCATCGCGCTAAAGAAAAGCGTGGGACGTTCAGTCACGGCCGCTCAATTGAGGAGCGGCCTCATAAAATCGAAACTCGCCAGGAATTTGGTCACTTTGAAGCTGACACCGTGCTTTCTGGCAAACGTAAAGGCCAAGCCGTCGCAACCTTCGTGGAGCGTAAGAGTCGCTTGACGATTGTTAAACGGCTCCATGGTCGCGACAGTCAGTCCATGACTCAAGCCGTACTGGAACTAGCTAGTCAACTTCAAGACAAGCTAAAAACGCTTACTGTGGATCATGGTAAAGAGTTCGCTAATTACCAGGCAATTGAGCAGCTAACTGGTACTCAGGTTTATTTTGCCCATGCTTATTCACCACATGAACGAGGCAGTAATGAGAACCGTAACCGAGTTTTGCGACGGTTTATTCCCAAGGGACAAGCCATTGAAGAACTAAGTGATTACCAACTGGTTCAAATCAATTGGTATCTGAATTCACGGCCACTTAAATGTCTTAATTGGCATACACCAATCGAGATCTTTTTGCTTAATCTGCGTCACTAAATTCGTTCAAGTTATTTCTTGCAATCTGCCTAAATCTTTTCCCTCAAAAAACACCTGACCTTCATCAGGCTTTTCCATCCCTGAAATGATCTTCAAAAGCGTTGACTTACCCGCACCGCTCTTTCCGGTTATGCAGCAAAAAGATCCTCGATTGATTTCAAGATTGATTTCGTTCAACACAGGAACGTTATCATATTTTTTTGAAACGTTTTTTAACGTAATCATTAAAAATCCCTCCCCAAAGTTCTGTTTTTTTGAAGAACGTCATACGAAATCCAAATGAATGACGCAAAAACCGTTCCGATAAAAAGAAATGCCAAAACTGCCAAATTAAGCCAATCCATCTTTTGCAATAAACATGAAGAAATAATAAAAGACAACGTAAAAACACCACTTAAAAAAGCAATCTGTCCGTTTAAAATTCTAAAAAAAGAGCACCCCATCAAGCGTTTGATGACGATTTCTCTTTCATGCAGCAAATAATATTGAGCAATCATTGCAAAAAGAAAGAAAAAGCTGCCTGAAACAAGTACCGTCAAACGAATTAAAGAACAAGCGACTTGCCGTTTGTTTTGTTGAACGAGCTCTGCCTTCTTCGAATAAACGGATGTTACGAAATTTATCGTTGAACCGATTCCGCTCTCACGAAGTTTCGGCTCAAGTCTCTCATAGACCTTTCCGAAATGTTTGTCGCTAAAGAAAAATCCGCCATTCAAACAAAAGAGATTTCCGTACGACAAGCTGTTTTGATAATCGTCAAACAGTTTGATTACCGGGTCTTTGACCGTATTTGAAAGCAAATTATCACCTGAATCAGGATTGTACGTAAAATAGCTTTGCCCGTTTTTTGCATAGACAATTTTGATTTTCAGATTTTTGTGCGTAAACTTTGGCACACGTTCTCTCTTTTTCCAAAGCTTAAAATCCGTATTGAGTTGAAACAAAAATTCATCCATGTATCGATTGCGAATTTCTTTTTCATACTTGCCGTATTTTTTGGGAACTATCAGAATCTTCGTAAAAAGCGTCGGTTTCAAATCAGAAACGCTTTTTCCGTCCGAAAGAATCGTCTTCGAAAGTCGCAAATAATTCTTATCCGCGGTTATCGCGCGACCGGAAACCGAGCAAATACGGTCATCTAAAGACTTATTGTCGGGATTTGCCAGATACCACGGCTGCCCCTTGCCGTTTTGTCCTGAAGTCCATAAGAAATTGTCTGAAAAAACAACAAAAGTTTGATAATTTGATCTTAGTTTTTCCCAAAGATTCTTTGCTTTCAAATCATATTCAACCTCAGCAGAATTATCCATTCTGTCTATCTGATTGGTCAAGTTTGTCTGATATATATTTTTGACATTCTCCCAACGTTCAAGTCTTGATGCCTGCTCCTTAAATCGACTATATTCTTGGTAAAACTTCGGAAACATGATGCTGACTAAGAAAATGCTTAAAATGAAAAATGCAGCATTGAAACCATATGCTGCTTTAGAAAAAAACGCATTATAAGACAGAAACAGTCTTGTTTTCATCTGAAATGCGCAGGCAACGATAATGATGACCAAAATAAAAAGCAGGCAACAGGCATATAACAAAAGAAGCGACACCAAAAATCGGCTGCAATACTCGACCAAATTTTTCCAAGACGCATAACCAAATAATAACGTCGCACTGATTCCAATTGAAAATTCCAACGATGGAATCAGATCTTTAATCGTTTCATTTAAAATTTCATACGATTTCCTTCCCAAAAGTCGCATCAAATCATTTTGACGTTTTTGTTTCATCAACAGGAACATCAGCGACAGCAACGAAACAATCCCTGAAAGATTTGCCAAAAAAAACAACGTGCTCTGATCATCTTCAAAAGAAGCGATATCTTTCTGGGATTTTATGCGCACTTTTCCAAAATCTCTCATGGTATCACAAACTTCTTTTACGTTTCCCGAAACATAAAAGACGCTATTGAACCCCATGTTCTTGATTTTATCAAGGGGGTAGAGCTTGACATGATACCTATAATTCGGGATCAGCAGTTTCTGCTTGTTTCTCATATAATTCGTAGCTAAATCATCACGCGAAATTCTTCCCTTGATTAGAAAATCAGGATTAGTACCGTAAATAGTCAACTCATTTTCACTGGTAAAAAAGTACTGTGAAACACTAGTCTCGCCTTCAGATATTTTTTTCAGACTATTTATCAATTCAAGACAGTCAGCATCATCTTTTAAAAGCAGAGACACTTCTGTC
>JBHADD010000050.1:0-6691 GCA_041854925.1 Ligilactobacillus sp.
CGGAACACTTTTGTGGCTGTTGGACGAAACCAAGACGGCCATGGGTGCCAGACTTTTAAAACAATGGATCTCCCGCCCTTTGATCAATCTGACGCAAATCAAGGAGCGTCAGCTGATCGTCAACGATCAGCTGGAACATTATTTTGAACGTTCAAGTCTGCAAGATGAGTTAAAACAGGTCTATGACCTTGAACGCCTGGCAGGGCGTATCGCTTTCGGCAACGTCAACGGACGAGATTTGATTCAGCTCAAGACGTCTCTTGCCCATGTTCCGCAGATCAGGTACGTTTTGGAAGAACTCAACGATCATGGAATCTATGATGGAATTTTAGCGCGCCTTGATCCTGTCGAAGACGTTTTCGAGCTGTTGGATCGGGCAATCGATGAAGAACCGCCGATTTCGGTAACGGAAGGCGGAGTAATCAAACCAGGATACAATGAAGAACTTGACAAATACATGGATGCAATGAAAAACGGCAAACAATGGCTGGCTGAGTTGGAAGCAAGCGAGCGTGAAAAAACTGGCATTCATAACCTCAAAATCGGGTTTAATCGTGTATTTGGCTATTATATCGAAGTCTCGAAAGCAAACGTAGCGAAACTTCCTGAAGGTCGATATGAAAGAAAGCAGACTCTGGTCAATGCCGAAAGATTCATCACTCCCGAATTGAAAGAAAAAGAGGCACTGATTCTTGGAGCGGAAAGCAAGACGTTTGAACTGGAATATCGTTTGTTCGTCGAAGTCAGGGAAAAGGTCAAAAAGCAGATTGAGAGGCTGCAAAAGCTTGCAGCAGCCATTGCTGAGCTCGATTGTCTACAAAGTTTCGCAAACGTCAGCGAAGACAATCATTTTGTTTGCCCGACGCTGGTTTCGGACAGTCACGATCTTGAAGTCAAAGCAGGGTGGCATCCCGTCGTTGAACGAGTTTTGGGCAAACAAAGCTATGTTCCAAACGATATTTCAATGCCGGAAGGTCGCGATATTCTGCTGATTACCGGACCTAACATGTCCGGCAAGAGCACGTACATGCGACAGCTGGCTTTGACGGTGATCATGGCTCAGATCGGTTGCTTCGTACCTGCAAAGGAAGCCAAGATGCCGATTTTTGACCAGATTTTCACTCGCATCGGTGCAGCCGATGATTTGATTTCAGGCGAATCGACGTTTATGGTCGAAATGAAGGAGACAAATGAAGCTTTGCAAAACGCTTCAAAGAACAGTCTGCTTTTATTTGACGAAATTGGACGCGGAACGGCAACCTATGACGGAATGGCTTTGGCTCAGGCGATTATCGAATACGTTCATGACAACGTGCAGGCTAAAACGTTGTTTTCAACGCATTATCATGAACTGACCATGCTTGACGAAAAGCTTGAGCATTTAGAGAACATCCACGTCGGAGCAATCGAAAAAAACGGCGAGCTTGTTTTTTTGCACAAAATGCAAGAAGGTCCGGCCGATCGTTCATATGGGATTCACGTTGCAAAACTTGCCGGAATGCCGGAAAAACTGCTTGAACGGGCCGATGTGATTCTGAAAAGACTTGAAAGCACTTCCGGAGCGCACACGGAAACTCCGAAGACGACCAAAATGGAGCCGACTGAAGAACTCAGCGTTTCTGAAGGGGACGTGCAACTGTCGCTTTTTGCAGAACCGGCTGAAACGAAGGAAAACTCAAAAACAGGCAGAAAACAGGCAAAGATCGTTTCTGAATTGGAAAAAACGGATTTGATGTCTCTAACGCCGATGGATGTGATGCTGATGGTTCACAAATGGCAGCAAGAATTGAAGAAGGAATGACAAATGGCAGAGATTCACGAACTGTCTGCCGTTTTGGCAGATCAAATTGCTGCAGGCGAGGTCGTCGAAAGACCGGCCTCGGTTGTAAAAGAACTGGTTGAAAATGCTCTTGACGCAAATGCAACGCAGATTACGATTGAAACAAAAGAGGCAGGACTCGAAATGATTCGAGTGACTGATGATGGAGAAGGAATTGAAGAAGACGATGTCGAAACGGCATTTAAACGGCATGCCACGAGCAAGATCACCAGTCGTGAAGATCTTTTCAGGGTGTCCACGTTAGGTTTTCGCGGCGAGGCTTTGCCTTCGATTGCATCCGTTTCAGACGTTGTTTTGATGACCGCTCATGCAGGCGATGAAACGGGAACGACGATTCATATCAAGGGCGGAAAACTTGTCTCAAACGAGGCGAGTCAGCTCAGAAACGGAACGCAGGTAACCGTCAGCGACCTGTTTTTCAACACGCCGGCTCGTTTGAAATACCTTAGCTCACTTGCAACGGAGCTTTCACACGTTTCGGATATTGTGAATCGTTTGGCTTTGAGTCATTCGGATGTTGCGTTTATTTTGAAAAATAATGGCAGAATTCTGCTTAAAACAGCCGGAAACGGAAATCAAAAGCAGACTTTCAGTGCGATTTACGGGGTGAAGTCCGCAGCAAAGATGATTTCTTTTAATGCCAAAGACATGGATTTTGAAGTAGACGGAATGGTGTCGTATCCAGAATTGACGCGGTCGAACAGAAACGGCATCAGTCTGTTGATCAACGGACGCTATATCAGAAATTTCAAGCTGACAAAGGCCGTTTTGAACGGCTACGGATCAAAGCTGATGGTTGGGCGCTTCCCTTATGCCGTCATTAATATCAGGCTTGATCCGCTGCTTTGCGACGTCAACGTCCATCCGACGAAGCAAGAAGTCAGAATCAGCAAGGAACCTCAGCTTGAAAAGCTGATTTCTGAAGGAATCTTTGCACGTTTGTCACAGGAAAATCTGATCCCGAATGCCGTCAAAAATCTCAATCATTCTAAGCGAACCGGATTTTCAAGCGAGCAGACCGAACTGTTGGAGAAATCGCCGAAGTATAAAGGCCCCGTTTCGGCTGAAGTTACGGCAGCTTTGGTCGGGGAAAGTTTTGATGATAAACTTGATGGAAAGCAAAACGTTCTTGCAAAAGATGTCAGGCCGATCGTGATTTCAAAGCGCACTGACCTTGAAAAAGCCGAATTGAAGATTTGGGATCAAAAATACGTGCGCAGGAAAACAGTCGCAAAAGACCAGGAAATTCCTGCGGAACCTCCTGAAAAAAGATTTCCAGAATTGCGCTATATCGGGCAGATGCACGGAACGTATCTTTTTGCGGAATCAGAAGACGGACTTTATATCATTGACCAGCATGCCGCTCAAGAGCGTTGCAAGTATGAGTATTACCGGACTGAAATCGGAAACGTTTCTTCAAATCAGCAGCGTCTGTTGGTGCCGATCGTGTTGACCTATCCGACGACCGATGCTTTAAAAATTGAGGAAAATCTTGATAAGCTTGCAAATCTCGGCATTGAATTGGATGATTTCGGCAAAAACACGTATATTTTAAGGCAGCATCCGACATGGTTCAAGCAAGGCGAAGAAGAAGAAATCGTACGTGAGATGATTGACATGTTTTTAAATGACGACAAATTGACCGTGGCAAAATTCAGGGAAAAAACCGCTATCATGATGAGCTGCAAACGTTCGATCAAAGCCAATCATCACTTGGAAGAAGAACAGGCGAAAGCTTTGCTCAAAAAACTTTCAACGTGCGAAAATCCGTTCAATTGTCCGCACGGACGGCCTGTTTTGGTTCATTTTACTCCAAAGGACATGGAGCATATGTTTAAGAGAATTCAGGATCCGCATCAAACTGGATTTGGTGATGAATTATAAGCAAAAAATGCGAAAATATGTTACTATCTATATGCGCAAGTTTAGAAGTGAGGAAATGCAATGTACGAATATTTGATAGGCACGATTACGCAAGTTTTTCCCGCATATATCGTTGTTGAAAACAATGGCATCGGGTATCTGATCAATGTGGCCAATCCGTTCAGGTTTAAAGCAGACGAAAATAAACAGGAAAAAATTTATTTGCATCAGGTTGTTCGCGAAAATGAAATCGCGCTATATGGTTTTTCTGATTTCAATGAAAAACAGCTTTTTTTGAAACTGATCAGGGTTTCAGGAATTGGGCCAAAGAGCGCACTTGCAATTTTAGCCAACGAGGATCACAATGGGTTCGTTTCAGCGGTCAATAACGATGATGATGCTTATTTGACCAAGTTTCCCGGAATCGGCAAAAAAACCGCCAAGCAGATTATCTTGGATCTCAAGGGTAAGCTTGGAGGCCTTGAAAGCGGCAAGCCGCTTAAGGGACAGCAAGATTTGGAAATCGTTGCAGAGCAGGTATCTCCATATTTGAAAGAGGCACTGGAAGCGCTGCTTGCATTAGGATATACAAAAACGGAAGTCAAGAAGACCAGCAAGAAGATGTTGGACTTTAAGGGTGATTCAACCGATGAGTACTTGAGACAAGCATTGCGGTTGATGATGAACAAATAATTTTAACGGGGGGCGTCCATGTGACTGAAGACAAGCGAATCGTTTCGGGAGAAAATCTTGACGCAAGCGAACAAGCCGACTTGACGCTTCGTCCAAAGACTTTGAAAACATATATCGGACAAGAAAAAATCAAGCGCGAACTTTCCGTTTATATTGCAGCAGCGAAACAACGGGAAGAATCGCTTGACCATGTTCTTTTATACGGTCCTCCCGGCTTGGGGAAGACAACGCTCGCCTGCATCATCGCCAATGAATTGCAGGTCGGTATCAAAACGACGACCGGTCCGGCAATTGAAAAGCCGGGTGATTTGGTGGCACTTTTGAATGAACTGGAGCCCGGAGACGTTTTGTTCATCGATGAGATCCATCGTCTTCCCAAAAACGTTGAGGAAATTCTATATTCGGCGATGGAAGACTTTTACATTGATATTATCGTCGGACAGGATACGTCGGCTCATCCGGTCAGATTTCCGCTGCCGCCGTTTACTTTGGTCGGGGCAACCACGAGAGCTGGGATGCTTTCTGCACCGCTTAGGGCACGCTTTGGCATCGTCGGTCACATGAATTATTACGAAGACGATGAACTGACGCAAATCGTTCAGCGTTCTGCCGCTGTTTTTGCAGCTCAAATAAGTGCTGACGGCGCATTTGAAATTGCGAGACGTTCGCGCGGGACTCCGCGCGTTGCCAACCGTCTTTTAAAACGCGTGAGAGATTTTGCCGAAGTTGCGCATAAAGACGAGATTGATACGCAGATCGTGTGCTATGCTCTGGATTTGCTGAGAGTCGACCAGTGCGGTCTGGATGACACGGATCGCAGACTTTTGAGAACAATGATCGAATTATACGGGGGCGGTCCGGTCGGCCTGTCGACTTTGGCTGCCAATATTGGCGAAGAAACGGAAACGGTTGCTGATATGATTGAACCATACTTGATGCAGCGCGGTTTTATCAAGCGAACTCCAAGAGGTCGCATGGTGACGCCGCTCGCATACAAGCATCTGAACTTGAAAATTGATAATAATTGAGAAGGGTGACTATTTTGTCAGAAAAACACTTAACAACTGAAGACTTTGATTATGATTTGCCGCATGAATTGATTGCACAGACTCCTTTAAAGGAGCGCGATCAATCGCGTCTGCTCGTGCTTGATTCCAAGACGGGCGAATATCAGGATGATTATTTTTATAACGTCATCGATCGTTTGAATCCGGGCGATGCCTTGGTTATGAACGATTCTCGCGTCATGCCGGCTCGTCTTTACGGAGTTAAGCCTGAGACCGGCGGACACGTTGAAGTCTTGTTGCTGAACAATACTGACGGAGACAACTGGGAAACGCTCGTCAAGCCAGCCAAGCGTGCAAAAGTCGGTACGGAAATTTCTTTTGGCGACGGCAAGCTGACGGCAACCGTAACGGAAGAATTGGAGCATGGTGGCAGAATGATTGAATTTCATTATAACGGCATTTTTATGGAAATTCTCGATCAGTTGGGAGAAATGCCGCTTCCGCCTTACATCAAGGAAAAGCTTGACGATCCTGAAATGTATCAGACGGTATATTCAAGAGAAATCGGCTCTGCTGCAGCACCTACTGCCGGACTGCATTTTACGAAGGAATTATTAAAGAAAATCGAAGACAAGGGCGTAAAACTCGTTTATCTCACGCTTCACGTCGGTCTTGGCACGTTCCGTCCGGTCAGTGAAGAAAATATCGAAGATCATAAGATGCACAGCGAATTCTATCGTTTGACGGAGGATGCCGCTAAAACGTTGAACGAAGTCAAAGCAAACGGCGGTCGCATCGTCGCAACCGGGACGACTTCAATCAGAACGCTTGAAACGATCGGGACGAAATTTAACGGTGAAATTCGTGCTGACAGCGGTTGGACCGATATTTTCATCAAACCAGGCTATAAATGGCAGGTCGTTGATGCATTCATTACGAATTTCCACTTGCCGAAGTCGACTTTGGTAATGCTCGTTGCATCGTTTACGGGACGCGAAAATATTTTGAACGCATATCGCCATGCCGTTTCGGAGAAGTATCGTTTCTTCAGCTTTGGCGATGCGATGTTTATTTATTGATACGGAGGAATTAATATATGAGTGAACCAGCTGTCAAATATCGGCTGATTAAAAAAGAAAAGCATACCGGGGCGCGTTTGGGGGAATTGATCACGCCGCACGGAACTTTTCCGACGCCAATGTTCATGCCGGTCGGCACGCAGGCAACCGTCAAGTCGATGTCGCCAGAGGAACTTAAAGAGATGGGTGCCGGAGTTATTTTGTCAAAC
>JBHADD010000051.1:0-5182 GCA_041854925.1 Ligilactobacillus sp.
TTGCGCGTTATTGCAATAATCAGCCGAAACTCATTTGAATTCTCCAAAAGAACTTTTATTTATTTCCCGGGAAATATTTTTGACGGAGTTTCAAAATTTCTTGGCAGCATCAACGAATGCTGCTAAAAGTTTCAACTGTTCTTCAGAATCAAACATCATTTCCGGATGCCATTGAACCGCCAAAGCAAACGGGTGATTCATCACCTCGATTGCCTCCGGAACTCCGTCTTCCGACTTCCCCTTGATTTCGCATCCTTTTCCAAGAACCCTGATTCCCTGATGATGATAAAAGTTAACCATGATACTGCTCGTTTCGAAGATATCCGCAAAGCGGCTCTGCGTTTCAAAATCGATTCGATGCCATCCCTCATTACGCGGATATCTGCTTCCTGAATGACTTTCAAATCCTCCTTCCTTGACAAGATCCTGGTACAGAGTTCCGCCGCAGACAACATTGATTATTTGAATTCCACGACAAATCCCCAAAACAGGTTTCTTTTTTGCAAACAGAAAATAGTTTGCGATCTCGATATCCTGCCGGTCTCTTCCTGGCATGACTCTGCCGCAATATTCCTTAGGAAATTCACCGTAACAAACCGGATCAACATCATGTCCGCCGGTTATGACGACTCCGTCCAGACAATCCAGAATCGACTTGACGTTTTGAGGATTTTCATACTGCGGAATTATGACCGGTACGGCACCGTCTTTTTCTAATATGTAAACATAGTCTCCGGCAACAAAATTCTAATCTTGCCCAGGAGTTCCCATGTCGGAAACCATCCCGACTTCGTCTTTGTAATCATAGTTGCAGGTAATTCCTATTACTGGTTTTTTCATTATGCGTCTCCCTTTGCTTTTTTGGCCTGATTCATCAAAATCAGCCATATTTGGATAATTCATACGTTTAAGACGAACGGCTCAACCTTTTCTTGAATAAAATCACTCCTGTCGGATACCGCAGGATTAAAATATGACGTCCATGCCATCGCGATGCTCTTATCTTCATTGACACAGATGACGTTGCCGCCGTCTCCGATTGCAGCATAAACAGCCTTCTTTACAACGATGATCCGCCACAAACAGCCTGATTCTCCATCCCTCTGAATTTGCCATCATTAATCGCTTGCGCTCGCAGCATTTCTTCTGTCCATCTTGATGATGATGTCATGTTTTCCTCGATTAAAACACGGAAAACCGACATGCACAGCTCATATCCCGCGCGTTCCAGCTCCCAGAAAATCACAAATTCAAAAATTTTCTTTTGCTTTTTATCAATATTGACCAATGTGCTTTTTTGAAATTTGCATATGGCTCTATGTGCTTTGTCGAGATTTCCAAACTGACTTTCGTCTTTGCTCCACCTTTCCTATCGATGTTTAAATCATACATCCAAACGGCTGATTTGTAATCAGATTACGGACAAGTCGTAAAAAATACTCACTGACTTCCGTTTTAACCGCTTTGAAAAAAAGACGCTTCCTTTCTTTCAGGAGCGTCCTTGTGCTTGAATCTTTTATTTTTCGATTGTCTTCATTGTCGGGAATAGCAAGACGTCGCGAATCGACTCTGCATTTGTCAGCAGCATGACCAAACGGTCGATTCCGATGCCAAGACCACCTGTCGGAGGCATGCCGTATTCCATTGCCTCGATATAGTCTTCATCGATGCCTTCTGCTTCATCGTTTCCGGCCTTGCGCTCTTCGACCTGGGCTTCAAAACGCTGACGCTGATCGATCGGATCGTTCAATTCCGTGAAAGCATTGGCATATTCGCCACCGAGAATATAGAGTTCGAAACGATCCGTGAAACGCGGATCATCGGCATTCTTCTTGGCAAGCGGAGAAATTTCGACAGGATGACCATAAACGAACGTCGGATCAACGATCTTGTCTTCGCAGAATTCTTCAAAGAATTCGTTGATGATGTGACCGACTTTCCAGTAGGATTCGTAATGAACGCCATGTTCGTCCGCAATCTTGCGAGCTTCTTCAACAGTCATTTCCTTCCAGAAATCAACGCCGGTATATTCCTTGATCAGGTCAACCATATGCGCGCGCTTGAACGGCTTGTCAAAGTTGACTTCCGTTCCTTGATACGTCACGATGCTGTTGTCGGAAACGACCTTTGCGGCAGCTTTGAAGATGCCTTCGGTTTCATCCATGACGTCCTTGAAGTCAAAATAAGCAGCATATGTTTCGAGCATGGTAAATTCAGGATTGTGATGAGTATCGATGCCTTCATTGCGGAAAACGCGTCCGATTTCATAAACGCGTTCCATTCCGCCGACGATCAGACGCTTCAAATGAAGTTCAAGCGCGATGCGCAAATAAAGCTCAATATCGAGCGCATTGTGGTGAGTGATGAACGGACGAGCAGAAGCACCGCCGGCCTGCGTATGCAGGACGGGCGTTTCAACTTCAAGGAAGCCGTTTTCGTCAAGATAGCGACGAATTGCCGTCACGATGCGACTGCGATTAACGAAACGATCGTAGCTTTCGCGATTCGTAATCAAATCAAGATAGCGCTGACGATAAATTTGTTCAATGTCTTGCAAACCATGATATTTGTCAGGAAGCGGACGCAACGCCTTCGAAAGGAAAGTAAGCTTTGTTGCCTTTACGGTCAGTTCGCCCATGTCAGTCTTGATGACCTGACCTGTAATTCCCAGGAAATCGCCGAGATCAGAGCGCTTGAAGATATGGTACATGTCTTCTCCGACTTCATCTTTGCGGATATAAAGCTGCATTCTGCCGGTTTTATCCTGAAGATCTGCAAAACCGACTTTTCCTTTGCCGCGTTTGGCAACCATGCGCCCTGCAATCGTTACGATAATGTCTTTGTCGTTCAATTCTTCCTTGTCCATGTCGCCATACTTCTCATGAAGTTCCTGGTTCATGGAATCACGTTCAAAACGATGGCCGAATGGATCAATGCCTGCGTCGCGCAATTCTTGCATCTTTTCGCGACGAACGCGCATTTGATCGTTCATGGTTTGTTCATTAGCCATTATTAGTCCTCACTTTCTTTTATTCACACTTTTTTAATTATATCACATGTTTTGCTTGCAAAGCTATGCTACTTGCTGTTCCTTGCCTGATAGTCAGCCAAAAAGCCGTCAAAAATTTCATGCATTTCTTCTTCAGTATCTGCACTGTTCAAAGCTGCTTTAGCCCTTGCGGAACGAGGGATGCCCTTTAAATAATACGCCGCCTGGGAACGAAATTCTTTCGGCCCCATTTTCTCGCCTTTGGCCAGAACAAGTCTGTGCAAATGTTCTTTTGCAACGATGATTTTTTGATCCGGCGTTGGTTCTTCCAAAAGTTCCCCCGTTTCGAGATAATGTACGGTCTGCTTTAAAATCCAGGGATTGCCCAATGCTGCGCGCCCGATCATGACGGCGTCGCATCCGACCTCATCAAGCATTTTTTTTGCATCCTGAGGCGTTCTGACGTCACCGTTTCCCATGAAAGGAATCGTCAATTTGTCGGCAACCTCATGCAGAATGTTCCAGTCCGCATGTCCTGAATATAATTGCTTTCTCGTTCTGCCGTGCATCGCTAATGCTTTGGCACCGCCTTCTTGAGCTGCCAAGGCATTTTCGACTGCGTAAACATGATCTTCGTCCCAACCGGTTCTCATTTTAACGGTTACCGGCTTATCAATCGAATGCGTTACCGCATCCACCATTTCATAAACCTTGTCCGGATCAAGCAGCCATCTTGAGCCGGCATCGGTTTTCGTAACTTTCGGAACCGGACATCCCATATTGATGTCGATAATGTCGGCATTTGTGTTTTCGGCTACGAATTGAGCAGCTTCAACCAAAGATTCTTTGCTGCCGCCAAAAATCTGGACACTGACGGGATGTTCCGTCGGATCGACAAACAGCATTCCAAGCGTTTTCTTGTTTCTGAAATGGATTCCCTTGTCAGAAATCATTTCACAAACGACAAGTCCTGCTCCAAACTCCTTGCAGATCAGTCTGAATGCAACGTTTGTCACGCCGGCCATTGGAGCCACGACGACCTGATTAGGAATCGTGACGTCACCGATTTTCCACTCCATTTTTTCACCTCATCAGCTTTCTCTTGCTTCTTTTTCGATTTTGCGCAATTCATCTTCCGTAAAATGATATTCATTGCAGCAAAAGTGACAAATTGCGGTGGCACCATGATCTTTTTCAATCATTTCATCAATGTCTTTTTTAGGAAGACTTGCCATTGCCTCTGCAAAACGTTCCTTTGAACAGTCGCATTCAAAGGAAACCGGCATTTTTTCAAGAATTTCAAGCTCATCTTCATCAAACAGACGCTTGAGAATGTCTTCCGGTTTCAATCCGTTTTGCATCATTGTCGAAATCGGGGCAATCGTTTGAAGCGTATGTTCGAGTTTGTCCAAAATTTCGTCAGGACATCCGGGCATGACTTGAATCATGAATCCGCCGGCCGTTCCGATCGTGTTGTCGGAATTTACAAAAACGGATAATCCGACCGATGAAGGAATCTGTTCCGATTTTGCCAAATAATAAGTGAAGTCTTCGGCAATTTCTCCGGAAACAAGCGGCACCTGGCCAGTAAACGGTTCCTTCAAGCCGTAATCTTTCGTAACGGCCAAAAATCCTTCCGTTCCGACGGCACCTTTGACGTCAATTTTGCCTTTGTCGTTTAACGGCAGATGGACGTGCGGGTTTTGAACGTAGCCCTTGACCGTTCCCTTTGAATTTCCGTCAATTACGATTCCGCCAACGGGGCCGTTGCCATTGATTTTGACGGTCATCTTCTCATCACCCTTAAGTGACGACGTTGCCAGAAGCAGCGTTCCGATCATGCTTCTGCCGAGTGCTGCCGATGCGGCACTCCATGTATCCTGACGCTTTTGAGCTTCTCTGATCGTTTCTGTCGCATCAATTGCATATGCGCGCAAATGACCGTCGCAAGCCAAGCTTTTAACTAAATAATCAGACATTCAGTATCTTCCTTTCAATGTATCCAATCAGTTATTCTAACATATAACTTATCCTCAAAACAAGATAAGCACTCATTGCCGTTTCTAACCATGATTTCCACCGATCCGCATAACAAGGAGTCTGGGAAAAAGGTCCCGGTTTCCTTTTGAAATAAATTAAATGCAGCACTGCTCAACTAATTTATCCAAGATCTCATTCAAATTTACGGACAAA
>JBHADD010000052.1:0-6369 GCA_041854925.1 Ligilactobacillus sp.
CTAGTATTTTGGGATAAGCCAATAAATTCAAGATGTATTCCAACGTAATTTGAGTGTTTATCTCCCTATTACTTGACATCTGTTTTTTAAAACGATAAGTTCTCCACTATTAAATAAATGTCAACTTGCAAAAATTTTTTCTTTTTTGTGGACATGTTCTTTAATATTATTATGATTTATATTATATGAATAGAAGCAAATATATTTATTAAATAAAAGGAGCTGTTTTTTTTGCCTAAAACAAAACGACAATCAAATTTAGAACTATTGAGAATCATAAGCATGCTCATGATAATATTGCATCACTTCGCACTTCATGGCAAATTCGGTTACTGGCCTTATAATCAAGATAAAATTCAGGTTGAAAAACATCTTTTATATTTTCAATCACTAGGAAAGATAGGAGTTGCTATTTTTGTCATAATCGGTGCATATTTTCTCGTTGGAAAAACCTTTAAATCCAGCAGAATAATAAACTTACTAGTGCTTGATTTGTTCTATTCTACCGTAATTTATTTTGTATTCATATTTCTAAAGCTTCCATTTCCTGATGTATTAAAAAACGAAAATTTATTTTTACCAACAGTGGGCGTGTCAAGTTATTGGTTTGTTCTTAGTTATATGTTCATACTCCTAGCTATGCCTGCGCTAAATATAGTTATTCATCATTTTTCAAAACGACAATTAGAATATACGATTGCTGTTTTAGGGTTATTCTGGACAATATTACCGCAATTATCTGTATATTTTCCAGGAAAACTTGATTTTTACACATGGGCACTGGGACTTTCAGATGGAATTATATTTATATTTCTTTACATTATTGCGGCATATATTCGCTTATATCCCAATAAATTTTCTGGAAGTTTCCTGTTCAATTTGATTGCAACAATTATTGGATTTATAATCATGTACCTCTCAATCATTATTCCAATACATTGCAATCCTGAAAAAAACTTTCCATTAAGCAGAGCAATGATGGATCTGCATTCACCTTTGGTAATTTTTCTTGCTATAGTAATTTTCAATACGTTTAAAAACATAAATATCGGAAGCAATAAATTTATAAACTATATTTCATCATCAACATTTGCTGTTTATTTAATCCATGATAATTCTTTGGTTAGACCGTTACTTTGGAATTTTTTTGATGATACGAAACATACCGATGATATCTTAATATTTGGATTAAAAACAGCAGTACTTATCCTTGTTATATGCTTGTTAATTGATATTGTCAGACGACTTTTATTTGGTAAGTTATTTGACTATATTTCCAATAGAATCGGATGTAAACTAGATGATATTTTTAAGGAAAAAGATTCTGATAAAGACATTTGTAATGCATGAAAAATTACGTCTACCACTAATTTCGTGTTGTCAGTGATTGTTTATCTATAAATAACCGTATCGTCTAACATACATAGTAACTTTATAATCTCAATGTAATAGACGCATACCGCGAACAAAGAAGAGGCTGAGAAAGCTATGCCTCAAACAAAAAAACGGATGAGATTTGCAATTAATCACAAATCTCATCCGTTTTTTGTATATAGTAACCAAATTCATGTTATGACAAAAATAACCACAATCGGATTCCATATATCAAAATTGAGAAAATGACGGACAAAGCCAGTAGCAAATCGACCGCTTTTGTCCGGCATTTCATTTACTTCAAGAGGAAACCGGGCCTTTTTCCCAGCCTCTTTTTTTATCTGTCCACATGAACGCCTTCACGTTCAATTTGCAAAATGCGATACTCATCTTTCAATCCGGCTTTTTTGCCCAAATCAATATATTCTTCAACCTTGTCATGCGGCAAAAAGCTCATGACAGTTGGGCCGGCACCGCTGAGGTACGTGGCCATCGCACCTGTTCTGTGTCCGATTTCTCTTAAAATCGGAAGATGCGGGACGAGCTTTTCACGATAAGTTTCGTGATAACGATCGCTTTCAATCATTTTGCCCGCAGTCTTCATGTCACCGGCAACGAGTGCCGCGACCAAAACGTTGCCGATGCTTCCCGCCGCAACGGCTTCAGAAAACGGAAACTTTGCCGGCAAGACGTCGCGTGCGTCAGCCGTGGCCAAATCGTATGCAGGAATATACGCAACCATCGTCAAATCAGGAAATTTGAGCTTGATGCTTGAAACATCGCCGTCGACCATCGTTGAAACGACGAAATCCCCGTATAATGCCGGAGCCACGTTATCCGGATGTCCTTCCAGTTCAGCCGCTTTTTGAAGAATCTGCTCATTTGTCAAATGCATCTTTTCGACCTCATTTGCCATGACGATGCCTGCGATCAGTGCCGATGAGCTGCTTCCCAGTCCGTGTGCCAACGGAATCTCGGACGTTACCTTAATATGCTGCGGTTCCAGCTCAGGATTCGTCTTGAGCGCCGTTGCGACGATCATATTGCGTTCGTCGCTTGGAATCGCATATCCCATCTTGTGGTCGACCTTCCACTTCGGCGCTTTGCCATAAACGGTAACCGTGAGGTATGATGAAACAGCAATGCCAAGCGAGTCAAAGCCTGGTCCAAGATTGGCGCTGGTTGCCGGAACCCTTATTTTAAGTGTCATGAATAACCTCCGCTACTTTTCCGTAAGAACTTTATAAGCCGCAAGCACGGAAATTTCTTCGAGTTCATTGAGTTTTTCGACAATATGATTCAGTTGTGATTCGGACATTTCATGAGTCACCATTGAAACGCGCGCAAAACGATCATTCATTTGCGTTTGCGTAATCAAACGGAAACTTGCGTCATATTCAGTCATGATTTCGGTCAGCTTGAGCATCTGCCCTGGCTTGTCAAGTACTTGCAGCGACAGATAGTACGGATAAACGACTTCAGAATCATCCGCAAGTTCAAGCTCATTCGTGTAATCGTTAAAACTAAAGCCCGTCGTTCCCATAACGATATTTTTCGTGACAGAAGTAATATCGCTCAAAACGCTGTTCGCTGTTGGCAATTCGCCGGCGCCCGGGCCGTAGAACATCGTTTCGCCAACAGCAGATCCTGTCACAACGACAGCGTTGTTTTCGTTTTGAATGGCAGCAAGCGGCTGCGTTTGCGGTACGAGCACAGGTCCGACGGAAACATCGATGTGCCCGTTGACAAGTTTGGCGATTCCAAGAAGCTTGATCACGTATCCCAAGCGTTTTGCTTCCGCAATATCAGCCTTCTGAATTCCGCGAATACCCTTAACCTTAACCTGATCCATCGTAACGTCTTTGCCGAATGCAAACTGCGTCAAAATGATCATCTTATAGGCAGCATCAATCCCGTCAACGTCGTTTGTCGGATCGGCTTCAGCAAAGCCAAGCTCTTGTGCTGATTCAAGCGCATCTTCATATGAAGCACCGTTTTTGTTCATCTGTGTCATGATATAGTTCGTCGTCCCGTTGACGATTCCGCGAACTTCGATAATTCGATCGGCAGCAAAAGAGTTGACGATCGTGCGCAAAATCGGGATGCCGCCGGCAACGCTGGCTTCATAGCAAAGATCGCAGCCATGTTCTTTTGCAAGACTGATCAGTTCAGGACCGTGCGTTGCGATAAGATCCTTGTTTGCCGTAATGACGTGCTTGCCGGCTTTCAAAGCCCTTTCAATATACTCTTTTGCGATATTGACCGTCCCCATAACCTCGACAACCATTTGAATCTCGTCATCACAAAGAACATCGTCCGCATTGTCCGTCAGATTGATGCCTGTCAAATCAACGGAACGCTTCTTTTTGAGATTGTGCACGACGACTGTCTTGACTTCGAGTCTTCTGCCTGTAATGTTGGAAATTTTTTCAGCATGATCGCGCAAGATGCGAATCACGCCGCTGCCAACGGTTCCGAGACCCAAAATGCCAATTTTGATTGTTTCCATGTAATGCTACCCCCACTTGGTTTATTTGTTACTATTCTAACATAAGGAGACATTAAAAACCTACGTATTCTATAAATTTGTTGCCGAAAAGCACCATGATGATTATAATTTACTTAAAGCAATGCGAACATTATCAGTTTTATCAGCATTAATCTTCGAAATTTGAAATTTTTGAAAGGGGTATTTCACATGCAAACTCTCTATCGCAGCACGCGCGATCCAAAAGGTCAAACGATTACTGCCTCACAAGCCGTCCTTCAAGGCCTCAGTCCTGATGGCGGCTTGTACGTTCCAACGTCAATTCCTGAAATCGACCTTGATCTAAACGAATTAAAAGACCTGTCGTACCAGGATTTGGCATACAAGATTCTGCGCCCGCTTTTTTCCGACTACACTGATGAGGAACTGCGCTCATGCATCGACAAAGCATATGGAGATCAATGGGATACCCAAGAAATAGCACCGGTCGACTATCATGCGGACAACGCCTACCTTGAGCTTTTCCATGGCCCGACGATTGCTTTCAAGGACGTTGCTTTGCAGCTTCTTCCGCATTTAATGACCGTTGCGGCCAAAAAGAACGGTTCAGACAAGGATATCGTCATTTTGACTGCAACGTCAGGCGATACCGGCAAAGCTGCCATGGCTGGATTTGCCGACGTTCCGCACACGCAAATCATCGTCTTTTATCCAAAAGACGGCGTCAGTGCCATTCAAGAAAAGCAGATGCTGACGCAAACAGGAAAAAATACGCACGTCGTCGGAATTACCGGCAATTTCGACGTTGCTCAAACAAACGTCAAAAAACTTTTCAATGACAAAGAACTCGCTGAAACGATTGCCAAGGCAGGTTATCAATTCTCTTCTGCCAACTCAATCAACATCGGACGACTCTTCCCGCAGATCGTGTACTATTTCTATGCTTACGGAAAACTCGTCAAAGATGGCAGGATCTCAGTCGGGGACAAGATCAATTTCAGCGTTCCGACGGGCAACTTCGGTGACATCCTCGCAGGATGGTTCGCAAAGAAGCTCGGCCTTCCCGTCAACAAGCTCATCTGTGCTTCAAACAAGAACAACATCCTGACCGATTTCTTCAATGAAGGCACGTATGACAAGAATCGACCATTCTACGTCACGAGCTCTCCTTCCATGGACATTCTCGTTTCAAGCAACCTTGAACGTTTGTTGTTCTACGTTTCGGGCGAAGATGCCAATAAGACGGCCGAATTGATGAATCAGCTGTCGATTTCAGGAAAATACACGATTGACTCCGATATGCGCGCAAAGCTCGCCGATTTCGCAGCTTATTTTGCAACTGAAGACGAAACGGCTGCTGAAATTTCGCGCATCTTTTCTGCAGACAAGACGGCAATCGATCCGCATACGGCCGTTGCATCCAAAGCTGCTGAAAGCTATAAGGCAAATACGGGCGATAACAGCCCGCTCGTCGTTGTTTCAACGGCAAGCCCGTATAAATTCCCGCAAGCAGTTTTAAATGCCTTAGATGCCAAGGGAAAAGACGAAGAAGGTCTCGAGGCAGTCAAGTTCCTCCACGACAAGACAGGAGTCGACCTGCCGGCAACGGTCCAGCGTTTGTTCGATGCACCGACTTTGCATGATACGGTCGTTTCACCGGATGAGATGAAGAACACGGTTGTAGAAATTTTGAAATAGCAAAATACCGCTCAGCTAACAATTTACTGAGCGGTATTTTTTAGTCTCTACGTCTTTTTATCAATATTGTCAAACTCAATACAATGAAGATTATAAATGAAATGCCAGAGATTATAGCTCCTGCTTTAAACCAAGGCGTATGATATTTGAATACTGCCTTATGTTCTCCCTTAGGAACTTTAATAGCCATCATGCCACCGGAATTAATAACATCAATCTTTCTTCCGTCTAAAGCGGTATCCCATCCTTTATCATACGGGACAGAAAACCAGACAAGTTTTTCCTTGACATAGTTTGTCGTACATGAAAAGCCCGTATTGTCGCGTTTAAAATTCCTGACCCTGTTTTCAACTGTTCTATCAATATTTTTGTCTACTTTGTTATAGTCAATATCTTTGACATCTAACTTGCTTGCCGCAGAATCAATCTTGTCAACTGATCCATTATCTACAACAGCAGCATTCATCATTGCAACAGCCCGTTTTTCTTTAGGCAGTTTCAACAAATTTTGCTTAACAATATAATGATCTACCGCAAAACCGATCGGGCAAGCTTTTTGTGACTCAATATAATATGTCTTCTTTCCTTCGCTTACTTTTTCAAGAATTTTTCTGCCATCTTGCTGTGATGAGATAATGTATTTCCCGCCAAGCAATAGTCCCTCCGGATCTTTATCATTGAAATTTGTTTTTGAGAAGTTGCTTGAATACCAATCAAACAAGGCATCAAACTCTTTTGAAGAATTCTCAACGGTTGAACTGAACGCGCCAATGCCGCTGGCATTTCCCGTCAATGTAAACAGGTTGTTA
>JBHADD010000053.1:0-5223 GCA_041854925.1 Ligilactobacillus sp.
AAAACAACTCAAACAGATTTCAATTGTTACTTTTTGTGACACAACCAGTTCCACTTTGAATATTTTGCTCTGCATTTGACAAAAAAAGTATCTAAAAAAGCAAGAATTTCCAAAAATGAAAATCCTTGCTTTCTGATTCGAATCTCAGCTTCTAACCTTTTCTTCTTCCAAAACATTCCCCAAAACGCGTACCATTTCCGTATTTTCTGATGGTTTTCCGACCGTGATTCGCACGCAGTCTCGATATCCCCAGGCACTGCCGGAACGAATGATGACGCCTTTTGACATCATCTTCTCACAAACGACGTCAGAATCGTGCCCATCCGGCAGCTTAGCAAAAATAAAATTAGAATGCGACGGCACAAATTTCAGCGATAATCCGAGCAGCTCGTTTTCAACGCGATGGCGTTCTGCCGAAATGACTTCCTTGATTTCACGACAGTATTCAACGTCTTTCGTCAAAGCGGCAATTGCGGCAAACAGTCCCGTTCGATTGACACAAAACGGCTCGGTGATGGTGTCGTATCTTCTGATTGCTTCTTTACGCGCAATCACGTAGCCGACGCGAGCTCCGGCCAAGCCGTAAAATTTTGAGAATGTCCGGATGATCGCTACTTTTTTGTGTTTGATCCTCGAAACAAGGTCAGGACGCATCCCATCTTCGATAAAATCAGCATACGCTTCGTCAACCACGATCCAGACATTATCGCCGACTTCGTCAATAAATTCTTCAATCTCAGCAGGATCGTTGATTGCACCGGTCGGGTTGTTGGGGTTGCACAGCCAAATCATCTTGGTTTTTTCGGTAATCGCAGCTTTCATCGCATCAAAATCGTACGAAAAGTCATCTCTGACCGGAACTTCGATTACCTTTGCGCCCATCAGTCTGGAAACTTCGCGGTAAAGCCGATAGGTCGGTCTGGCAATCATCGCTTCATCGTCTTCGTCCAGAAAAAGGCGCGAGACCGTCTCAATGACGTTGCCTGCCCCGCTCCCCAGCGCAACGTTTTCCGGTTCGACCCCGTTTTGTTTTGCGATCGTTTTCGTCAGTTCAAGATAATCATCTTCAGGATAGCGATTCAAAAAGTTCAAGCTTTCCTGCATCGCCTCTTTTTCATGTGGATATGGCGCAAACGGATTTTCGTTTGAACCCAGTTTGACGACTTTTTCCAAATCATAGCGGCGCAAAACGGACGCTTCCGATTCGCCCGCAACGTACGGCTGACAATCGTCTACCTGTCTGCGAAATCTCAAATCTTCCATTATCTTAATTCCTCCATCGTCTTTTTCAAATGCAGAGCTTTTCAGCCGCGCGCAAGCGGGAACGTCATGCAGTGCGGACCGCCGCCTGCTTTAAGTGTTTCAACGACGTCAAGCTCAATGACGTCCATTCCGTGTTCCCGCAATTTTTGATTGACCTCTTCATTTTGCTTGAGCGAAAGCACGCGGTGATCGCCCAAACTTTCAAGGTTGCAGCCATGATGAAAAATCGCATCCTCAGGAACTTCGATGACTTCAATTTCCAAACGCTTGAGCAAAGCCTTAAAATCATCAGGAAGACCGTCAAGATAAGCAACCGCCAGATTTTCGTCCACCAGATTGAAACACATGTCAAGGTGCAGATACCTTGGATCGGCCGGCACCGGATGAACCTCGTATCCAAGCGGTTCAAGCGTGTTTTTGATCGTCTCAAATCCTTTTTCATCGGTTCTGTCAAGCATGCCGACTGCAATCACGTTTTCTCTTAAGAAGGCAAAATCGCCACCTTCGAAATAACCGTCTTCCACTTCCGCAATCTTCGGAATGCCCAGTTCCTTCATCTTGTCTTCATAAGCCTTTCGTTCCGGGAAGCGCAGTTCTTTTTTGAAACGTCCCAAAATATAGCCTTCCTTGACGCATCCTCCAAAATCGCGGGCAAAAATCGAATTCGTCATCGAAGCATCAGGCGTCAGCTTTTCGACTTTCACCCCTGCTTCTTCATAAGCATCAAGCACGCGTTGATATTCGGAAGCAAGCAGTTCCGAATTGAGCGGTTCCGGATGAAGCTTTGAAATTTCGTTGATCGGAGCCGCCTTTTTCAAAAAGGTCGGTGGGCACGTCAAAACGCGTTTCAAGGTTGAAGTTCCATCTTTTACATACATTTCAATTCCTCCATTATTTCCACATCAGTTTGGTATATGTTCTGATTTTTTCAGGCAAAACCCCGTATGAATAAGGTTTATAGACCCGTTCCTTGAACGTATGAGCTCCCTTGCCGAAAACACCAAGATCAACGGCAGGAATCGACAGTTTTCTCATCGTCTCGTACGGCAAAGGATACAAAAAATCTTCCAAAGGGAAGTCGTCTTTCATCCGCTCAAGCTCTTCCGTCGTTTCATCGACCGCGATGTAGCTTGAATCCGACAAGTACGGGAAATATTTTTTCAAGACGTATTCCGGTTCAAAAAACGTTTCCTTTAAAGCACGGTATGCTTTTGAATCCTCAGAAATCGCATTGTGCGGGCAAAACGGCGGTGCAATGAACAAGACGATTTTGGCCCGCCCGTCACCGGCAAGTTCTTCAAGATGATCAAGAAGTTCAAACCCGGCGGTGCGCTTGTCAAATTCAGAGCGTTGCTCCGCAAAACGTTTACATTCTGCTTCAAAGTCCATCCGTTTTTTCATCATTTCGGCATATTCCGCAAAAGTGTAAACGTCGATCGCACGATCATCCTTGTCTTTTGGAAAGCCAAGTCCGAAAAGGTAAGCGGACCTTCTTCTTTTGGCAAGATCAGTCATTTTAAGGCATTCTGCCTTGATTTCTTTTTTAAACGAATCCAACAGTTCGCATGCAGGCTTTTGATAAGTAAACGTATTAAAGTACATGTGCGTCGTTTTGGGAGTCTGCACGTTGTAGAAATCTTTTTGATCTCTGATCATCAAACAGGTCGATGGCAAAATTTCTTCTCCCGGAAATTTTTCGGCCAATTCCGGATTGTTGTCGAGCAGACAATTAAGCCGGCTGGCAATCACCGTCGAATTCAGTCCGTCATATGTATTTCCGACATGGGTCTCGATTCCGCGAACATAGACACAGGTCAAAATTTTGCCGGCAGCACCGTAATAGATGTATTTTTGTCTGTCTCCAGGATACTTCGGACTGATAAAATCGGTATTGATCGCAACCGTATATTCAAGTCCTTCTTCATCTTTCAGACGCTCCAGCTCATCAAGCGCGGCAATGACCCCCAGATGATCGTTTTCTTCAACGCAATTTCCCATAAACAAAAGGTTGCCCTCAAGCTCATCCTGATGCTCGGCAAAGTAACGAATATTTGCGATGTTGACCGCATCCCCGCTCTTCATGTCCAATGCTCCGCGTCCGAAAACCCAGTCGCCCGATTCTGCATCATTTCTGACGTCTTCGTCTTCTTCGAAAGATTTGAATCGCTCTGCCAAAACGTCCGGATGAGTCGCATCGCTTTCAAGCGGCCCGAAATCCTTGGTTCCGACGGTATCAAAATGAGAATGGTACAGCACTGTTTTTTGCGTGCCTTTCTTTTTCAAAAACGCAAAGACGTTTTTGCGTCCAAGAGGGTCGTTTGGCAGTTCTTTTGTCCAAACTGCATCCCGGTGTTTTTGAAAGTAAGGAATCCGTCGTAAAATCTCAACGATTTTTTCTGCTTCGTCAACTTCGCCCGACGTTCCGTTGACGCTTTTGGTTTCAACGAGTTCGATTGCAGTTTTTTCGATATATTTTGCTTCATCAAATTCACTCATGAACATCAGCTTCCTCTCTTGGCGAATCATTTGAAACTTTTAATCAAAGTTTACCTTCACTTTGAATTCATGTCAATATTTCTAACATGGACTATCAACCTTGTTACAGAGCGTTTTTTGAGTGAATATTCAAAAATCGCATACCATCACGTCCAGCATCGTATCTTACAACAGAGATTATTCGCGAAATTTATGTTATATTTTATAACATACTTATTTAAAAGGAGCTGGATCTCATGAAAATCCTCTTTGCCGATTACAAAACGGGCTTGTTGGCCGGCCGCAAACATGAAGAAGAAGTCTTAAAAAAGAATCACCCGGACTGGGAGACCGTCTTTTTTGAATACGATGACAACCAAACGGAATTTTACCGAGTTTTGGAAGACGCCGATGCCTTGGTCACTGCATTTCTCAAAATCGATGATGAAGTCCTGAATCATGCGAAAAAACTTAAAATCATCTCCGTTGATGCCACGGGCTACAACGCAATCGATCTTGATGCCGCCAAAAAACACGGCGTCAGAGTCTGCGCCGTGCGCGATTATTGCTCTGACGACGTGGCAGAATTTGCGATTTCTCTGGCTTGTGCGCTCGTCAAAAACATCAAGACCTACAATTGCCAAATCGATGACCAAAAAATCTGGGACTACTCAAAAGCATCCCCGCAAAAACGCTTGTCGGAACACGTTTTGAGCATTTTCGGACTGGGCAGAATCGGGCAAAAAACGCTCAGGCTCGCACGCGGCTTAGGCATGAAGGTCGTTGCCTATGATCCTTATCTTCCAAAAGAAATCGCCAAAAATCTTGACGTCAAGCTGCTTTCAAAGGAAGATGCGTTCAAAAAATGCGATCTTTTGATCAATCACATGCGCTTGACCGCTGAAACCAAGAACTTTTTTTCAAGCTCTGAATTTTTCATGATGAAAGAAAAAAAGCCTTATTTCATCAACGTTGCAAGGGGCGAATCAGTTGACGAAAAAGCACTGCTCGAAGCACTTGACAAAGGATTTATCAAAGGGTGCGCCCTGGACGTGCTCCAAAGCGAACATCCGGATCTTGAAAGCTGTCCTTTCGTCGGACGCAAAAACGTGCTTTTAAGCCCCCATGCCGCCTTTTATTCACAAACGTCCATGGTAATGCTTGAAGAAATCGCCTGCCAAAACATCGTCAGTTTCTTTGAAAAAAGACTCGATGACGTCGATTGGTTCGTTGATTAATTTTTTTCATGAAAAATTCAGTGCGAATCTTCGTATTTTCCTATATTACATTTGATTAAATATTCATTGAAAAAATTTTCAATTTGGGCTAATCTAGTATCTGTTGTATTGATTTATTTTTAGGAGGACTTTTTACCATGGATGATATGCAAACGCATGGCAAGTATATTACTTGGCCAATCTTGACATTAATGGCATTTGTTACGGTTATCGGATTCGATGACATCATGTACAATTTTCAAAACCA
>JBHADD010000054.1:0-5649 GCA_041854925.1 Ligilactobacillus sp.
CCTTGACGAAAGCCTGAATTATTGTTAATCTTAAAACATAAATTAACGAATGTTTCTCGGTTGTGTTCGTTGGTAAATTCGTTTTTTAAAGGAGAACTTATGTTATCATGGCAAAATTGATTTATGAAGGCAAGGCCAAGCAAATGTGGAGCACGGATGATCCTGAGGTTTTACGTGTGGTTTATATGGATCAGGCAACAGCGTTGAACGGGAAGAAAAAGGATCAAATCAATGGCAAGGGTGTTGTCAATAATGAAATTTCATCGCTTATTTTTCAGTATTTGATGAAAAAAGGCGTTGAAACTCATTTCATTAAGAAACTCTCTGAAACGGAAGAATTAGTTAAGAAAGTTGAAATCGTTCCGCTTGAAATGGTTACGAGAAACGTGTCTGCAGGACATTTTGCTACGCGTTTCGGGGTTGAGGAAGGCATCTGCTTCGAAACGCCTGTTGAAGAAACGTATTACAAGAGTGATGCGTTGGATGATCCCTTCATCAACGAGTCGCAGTCTTTGACATTGAAAATCGTTAAAAAGGAAGAACTTGATGCGATGTGGGATATTTCTCGTCGCGTGAACGAAATTTTGACTGAATTGTTTGATCGGATGGGACTCATTCTGGTTGATTTCAAGCTTGAATTCGGGCGCTTGTCAAACGGACGCATCGTTTTGGCTGATGAGTTTTCGCCTGATAACTGTCGCTTGTGGGATAAGCAGACTCATGCTCACATGGATAAAGACGTTTATCGACGAGATCTGGGCGATCTCACATCAGTATATGAAGAAGTTCTTCGTCGCTTAAAGGACGAATTATCCAAGGAGGAAGCATAAAAATGGTCAACGTACGCATCTATGTCACATATAAGGAATCAGTTTTCGATCCACAGGGGGATACGATCAAAAATGCAATTCACGCTCTTGGTCATGATGAAGTTGAAAACGTTAAGGTCGGCAAGTTCTTTGACGTTGTAATCGACCCTGAAAAGAAAGACGTTGAAACGTCGGTTAAGGAAATTTCCGAAGAACTGCTTGTGAACTTTAATCTTGAAACGTATCGTTATGAAGTTTTGGGAGGTCTTGATTAATGAAAATTGCAGTCGTGGTCTTCCCTGGCTCAAACTGTGACATTGATATCTACGAGGCATTGCATACGGTTTGCGGTGCAGACGTTGAATACGTGTCGCATAAACGTGACAATTTGGACGGTTTTGATGCGATCATGCTCCCAGGGGGATTTTCATATGGCGATTATTTGCGTTGCGGTGCGATTGCTCGTTTTGCAAAAATTATGCCCGCAATCGTTAAAATGGCTGATGAAGGCAAACCTGTATTTGGTACATGCAACGGATTCCAGATTTTGACCGAAGCCGGCTTGCTGCCAGGAGCACTCAAACAAAATGACAGTTTGAAGTTTGTTTGCAAGACGGTTGAACTTCAAGTTGAAAACAACAATACGCCGTTTACGACAAAATATGGAGAAAAAGAGCATGTCAGACTTCCGATTGCGCATGCTGACGGAAGTTATTATGCGGATGACGAGACGCTTCGGAAATTGGAAGAAAACAACCAGATTGTTTTCCGCTATGCGAATGAAAATCCGAACGGCTCGTTGTATGACATCGCCGGGGTATGCAACGAACGCGGCAACGTTTTAGGCATGATGCCACACCCGGAACGTGCCGTTGAGGCATTGCTCGGAAACACTGACGGATTGAGATTGTTTCAATCCTTGCTTGAAAACGGAACGGTAAAAACGGAGGTTGCAAACTGATGGCTGAAATGTCCCCAGAAGAAATCAAAGAAAAAAAACCATATCTTGATTGGAGTTTGACGGAGCGCGAATATGATTTTATTTGCGAAAAGCTGCTGCACCGCTTGCCCAACTACACTGAAACTGGTTTGTTTTCAGTTATGTGGAGTGAACATTGCTCATATAAAAAGTCAAAACCGGTACTGCGTCTGTTTCCTAACAAGAATGAACGAGTTTTGCAAGGACCGGGTGAAGGTGCAGGCATTATTGATATTGGCGATAATCAGGCAGTTGTTTTCAAAGCTGAAAGTCATAATCACCCTTCAGCCGTTGAACCGTATGAAGGCGCTGCAACAGGCGTCGGCGGAATTTTACGCGACATTTTCAGCATGGGAGCTCGTCCGATTGCATCGCTTGACTCGTTGCACTTCGGCGAAATCGACCGTCCAAGGACAAAGTATCTGATCAACGAAGTCGTTGCCGGCATCGGAGGGTACGGCAACTGTATGGGAATTCCGACGATTGCCGGTGAAATGACGTTTGATGAATGTTATACGGGCAACTGCCTTGTCAATGCGATGAGCGTCGGCTTGATGGATCAGGCCGATATGCAAAAAGGTCGAGCTTCCGGGATCGGAAACGCAGTCATTTACGTTGGCGCAAAAACCGGACGTGACGGCATTCATGGCGCAACGTTTGCTTCCGCTGATTTTGACGATGGAAAAGAAACCCAGCGTTCAGCTGTTCAGGTCGGCAATCCGTTTATGGAAAAGCTTTTGATGGAAGCTTGTCTCGAATTGACTCATGATCATGCGGATTGGCTGGTCGGAATCCAAGACATGGGTGCAGCAGGCATTGTTTCTTCTTCTTGTGAGATGGCTTCAAAAGCTGATTCCGGCATGGAACTTGATTTGGATTTCGTTCCGCAGCGCGAAACGAATATGTCGGCATATGAAATCATGCTTTCAGAATCTCAGGAACGCATGTTGCTTTGCGTTCGCAAGGGACATGAGGAAGACGTCATCAAACTTTTTAAAGAATATGATCTTGAGGCCGTTGTCATCGGTCGCGTTACGGAAGGGCATCAATACGTATTGCGCCATCACGGTGAAATCGTTACCGATATCCCGGTCTCAAGTTTGACGGAAGACGTTTTGGAAGAACCAAGCGAAGAACGTGTTCCGCAACGTATTCTTGACGCAAAAGAAGCTCCTGAATACGTTCCTGACGTTGAAGATGCCAATGAGATGCTCAAGAAAATTTTGGCGCAGCCAACAATCGCTTCTAAAGAAATGTTTACTCAAACATATGATTCGCAAGTCAGAACTTCAACCGTTGTCGGTCCTGGATCAGATTCCGGCGTGCTGCGCGTGCGCGGAACAAAGAAAGGGCTTGCCATGACGACTGATGGAAACGGGCGTTTTGTTTATCTTGATCCAAAGGTCGGCGGCAAACGTGCCGTTGCAGAGGCATGCGCAAACATCGTTTCATCCGGTGCGCTTCCGCTTGGAATGACTGATTGCTTGAATTATGGCGACCCTAACGTTCCGGAAATTTACTGGGAACTTCATCAATCTGTCGAAGGCATGGCAGAAGCATGCAAAGCGTTTGATACGCCTGTTATTTCAGGCAACGTCAGTCTTTATAACGAAAACAACGGTGAAGCCATTTATGGGACGCCGATGGTCGGAATGGTCGGCTTGATCAAAGACATCAGGCATGTGATTCCTTCGTTCGTTCAAGAAGAAGGAGACGCCGCATACTTGGTAGGCGATAAGACCGGCAATGATTTTGCCGGGTCGGAAATTCAAAAGATGCTGACCGGGAAAATTAACGGTGCTTTGAACGACTTTGATCTCGAACACATGAATCTCTACATGAGAAATCTGTTGAATGCGATGGAACAAGGACTCGTTCAAAGCTCACATGATGCAAGCGAAGGAGGTTTGGCCGTTGCGATGGCAGAAACGGTCTTTGGAACCGAGTTGGGATTGGAACTTGATCTTAATTTAACAAAGGCACAGTTGTTCAGTGAAACGCCTGGACGTTTTATTGTTACGGTTGCACCGGAAAACGCAGCGTCATTTGAAAAAAATCTTGGCGATGATGCCGTAAAAATCGGTGTTGTCACGGCCAGACATGAGATTAAGGCAGAGCTTGCTGACGGCATGCTTGACGTTTCTGCCGATGAAACACAAAAGATTTGGGAGGAAGCAGTACCGTGCCTTATGAAATCAAAGGATTAAACGAAGAATGCGGTGTTTTTGGGGTTTTTGGATCAAAAGAAGCTGCCCATATGACATACTTCGGGCTTCACAGCTTGCAGCATCGCGGTCAAGAGGGTGCCGGCATCGTTTCAAGCGATGGCATCAGGCTTCGTCAGTATCGCAATCGAGGATTGTTGTCAGAAGTTTTTGCCAATCCGCAAGATCTTGAGCGTCTGGAAGGAACAAGCGCAATCGGACATGTTCGTTATGGGACAAGCGGCAATAATTCGATCGCAAACGTTCAACCGTTTTTGTTTCATTTTCATGACGGAGACGTTGCTTTGGCTCATAACGGAAATTTGACCAATGCTAAAAGTCTTAAGCAAAAACTTGAAGATGAAGGTGCTGTTTTTCAATCGAATTCTGATACTGAAATTTTGATACATTTAATCAGGCAGAAACAGGATCTTGACTTTATTGATGCGTTAAAGGCAAGCTTGAATGAGATTCATGGAGGATTTGCCTTCGTCATTTTGCGCAAGGATCAATTGATTGCGGCCCTTGATCCGAACGGATTCAGACCCCTTTGCATCGGGCGTCTTTCAGACGGAGGATACGTCGTTGCAAGCGAAACATGCGCCTTGGACATGGTCGGAGCTGAATTTGTCAGAGACGTGCTTCCGGGAGAATTGATCATCATTGACGAAAATGGCCTTCGGATTGAACATTTTACGACAGATACGGAATTGGCCATTTGTTCAATGGAATACATCTACTTTGCGCGTCCTGACTCCATTATCCACGGAGTAACCGTTCATAACGCAAGAAAGCGGATGGGAAGACTGCTTGCAAAGGAACAGCCAGTTGATTGCGATATGGTCATTGGCGTTCCGAATTCATCGCTTTCAGCGGCTTCAGGTTTTGCAGAAGAAGCAGGACTGCCGTATGAAATGGGACTCATTAAAAATCAATATGTTGCCAGAACGTTTATTCAACCAACGCAAGAATTGCGAGAACGCGGCGTTAAAATGAAACTTTCAGCCGTTCGGGGCGTTGTAGAAGGAAAGAGAGTCGCAATCATTGATGATTCGATCGTCCGCGGGACGACGTCGATGCAAATCGTCAGAATGCTCAAGGAAGCAGGCGCAAAAGAGGTTCATATGCGTATTGCTTCGCCTCCGCTTAAATTTCCTTGCTTCTACGGAATCGATATTTCGACGCGTTCCGAATTAATGGCTGCAAACTACAGCATTGATGAAATGTGCAAGATGATCGGTGCTGATTCGCTCGGCTTTTTGAGCGTTGAAAGTTTGATTGAAGCAATCGATCTTCCTGACGCGGGCAACGCTCCTAATGGCGGCCTGACCGTTGCTTATTTTAACGGGAAATACCCAACGCCGCTTTATGATTATGAAGAAGGCTACCTGGCCTCACTAAACAAGCAGCATCAACGAGAGGAGAAACAGCAATGAGTCGATATGCTGATGCCGGTGTTGACGTCAACGCCGGATATGAACTTGTGCGTCAAATTAAAGATAACGTCAAATCAACTGCACGTCTTGGCGTGATGGGGGGACTTGGAAGTTTTGGCGGAATGTTTGATCTTTCAGAACTGCAGCTGAAACATCCAGTACTTGTTTCCGGTACCGATGGTGTCGGAACAAAACTGATGATTGCACAAAAAATGAATAAG
>JBHADD010000055.1:0-3688 GCA_041854925.1 Ligilactobacillus sp.
ATGAGGAATGTAAAATAAATGAATAAATATGGAAAACGGCGGATGGCTGAGAAAAGGGATGTACAAAACCAGCGTGATTTCGGAAAATATTTTGCGCTCATTGTAGTGATTGTCTTTACGGTCTTTATCGGGCGTTTTCTTTATATTGCCGTGACGAAGAAAGTGTCCGGCAACAATCTGGTTGAAATCGCAAATCAAACGTATCATGAAAAGAGCACGCTCAAGGCCAGCCGCGGAACGATCTACGATGCTTCAGGCCAACCGATCGTTGAAGATACGAAAAGGTATTCGATCTACGTCGTTCTTTCTAAAACGGCAGTTGCGTACGGTCAGAAGCTGTATTTAAAAAACAGCGATAAAAAAAAGGCTGCAGAGATTTTGCATGAATATTTGGGAATGGACGTTGACAAGTTGCTGTCATTGTTCAGTCAGCCGAAGTATCAGGTCGAACTCGGAAAAAAGGGACAAGACATTTCTCTTTCAACAAAGAATCAAATTGTTAAAGAAATGAAAAAAAGCAAAATTACCGGAATCAATTTCAGTGAATCGACTGATCGAATGTATCCAAACGGAATTTTTTCATCTCATTTGATTGGCGTCGTTTCCAAAGACAGCAGCGGGAATTTATACGGCACGATGGGACTTGAAGCACTTTATGACAACTATCTCAAAGGAAGAGACGGTTATGACATGCGCTCAACAGACAGTCACGGAATCAAACTTTCCGGGATGAAAAGCAGACTGGTCAAGGCAAAAGACGGTGACAACGTCTACACGACATTTAATTCACGGGATCAAAGCTATCTCGAAAGCCTTCTGAATAAGGCACAGGAAACCTATCATCCTAAATCGATGGATGTTGTGCTGATGAATGCCAAAACGGGCGCAATTCTTGCTGCAAGTCAAAGGCCGACGTTTAATCCTCAGACAAGAGAAGGAATTGAAGATCAATGGAAGAATACTTTGATGGAAGATACTTATGAGCCGGGTTCGGTTATGAAAATCTTAACCATGTCTGCAGCAATCAACAGCGGAAATTATAGTGAAAACGAATATTTTAAATCAGGGTCAATGAAAATCGGCAGCAGTCAGCGGGTTAACGACTGGGACGTTGCAGGTTGGGGATACTTGAACTATCGTCAAGGGTTCATTCGTTCTTCAAATGTCGGAATGGCAAAACTTGAGCAGAAGATGGGCGCGAAGCTTTGGGAAAAATACATTAAAAAATTCGGCCTTTTGAAATCAACTGATTCAGGGCTCAGCAGCAACGAGTCCAGCGGAAGCATCGAGTATAAATATCCGATTGAGCAAGCCAACACTGCATTTGGCCAAGGCATCAACGTCACCGTTCTTCAAATGATGCAGGCCTTTTCTTCCGTGGCAAACAACGGTGAGATGGTAAAACCGTATCTTATTGAAAAAATCGTCAATCCGACAACCGGAAAGACGATCAAAACAGGTAAAAAAACCGTCGTAGGTCATCCAATCAAAAAGTCAACGGCAGAAAAGGTTCGCGACATGATGCAAGACGTCGTAAACGATCCTAACGGAACGGGCAATGCTTACAAAATCGACGGATATGATATCGGCGTCAAAACAGGTACTGCTCAAATTTCCGGAAACAACGGGTATTTGACCGGGGAGACGAACTACATCTTTTCAGTTGCGGGGATGGCACCAATCAAAAATCCGCAATACGTGCTTTACGTGACGATGAAACAGCCGGTAGGATTCAGTGGAAAAACTCCAAGCGAGATGCTTGCAACGATTTTTAACCCATTGATGAAACGGGTGCTTGATGAAAGTCAAAGCGAATCGACGACAAGCGAGGCAATCAATATTCAAAGCGTTGTCGGCCAAGAAACGGGAAATGCCGTTAAATCGTTTTCAGACAAAGGCTTGGTAGTGACCGCAATCGGAAATGGTGCTAAGATTATAAAGCAGTCTTCTGATACGGGCGAAGAATTGCTGCCCGGGCAACGGATAATTCTCGTGACTGATTCGGGACAGACGTTGCCAGACTTGAAAGGATGGACAAAGTCAGATATGTTTAAACTGAAGAATCTGCTTGGCATCAACGTCAAATTTAAGGGATCCGGATTTGTCGAAAATCAAAGCGTCAAGCCCGGAACCAAGATTGCTGATATCAAAGAGCTTACAGTAGAATTGAAGTAGTGAAAGAGGGATAAAATGTTAGCAAGCACACTAATTTCCGAAATAAAATTCAAAGTCGTTTCTCCGAAAGATTATGACGACTTTGAAGTTTCTAATCTTGTATCCGATACGCGAGAAGTTGAAGAAAACAGCATCTTCGTGGCAATCAAAGGCTACACGGTGGATGGGCACGAATTTATTCCGGAGGCAATCAGGAAGGGCGCCAAGGCAGTTGTCGTTCAAGAAGAAACAAATGATATTCCGGGCGTAACGATTGTTCGTGTAAATAATACCAATCGAGCCTTAGCTATTTTGGCCGATAAGTTTTACAGATCTCCTTCAAGTTCAATGAAGGTCATCGGCGTAACCGGAACAAACGGAAAAACGACCGTAACTCACATGATTGAGGCAATCTTCAGAGATCAAAAATACCAGACCGGCTTGATCGGAACCATGTATCGCAGAATCGGCGAAAAGACGTATCCGACTGCAAATACTACCCCTGACATCTTGACGCTGCAAAAAACTTTTGCAGAAATGAAAAGGGAAAACGTCAAGGCTGCTGCCATTGAAGTTTCCTCAATTGCGCTTATTCAAGGGCGAGTATGGGGCATTGATGTTGATACCGCGGTTTTTACCAACTTTACGCAGGATCATTTGGACTACCATAAAACGATGGCAGAGTACGCTCACGCCAAAAGCTTGCTGTTCGCTCAGCTGGGAAACACTTACGGAAATGATAAGGCTGCCGTTATAAATATTGACGATGAAATGGGAAAGAACTTTGCTCAGGACACTTCAACGCAAGTCTTGACTTACGGAATCAAAAATGATGCGATGATCAAAGCGTCAAATGTCACCATTCATTCTCAGGGAACCGATTTTGATTTAAAAGTTTTTGAAGATGAATATCATTTGCACGTCAAAACGGTCGGAACGTTTAACGTCTATAATCTTTTAGCAGCATTCGGAGCCGCTTACGCTAACGGAGTCCCCGTACATGCAATCATTGAAAGTTTGGAAAAATTTCCAGGTGTCAAAGGCAGATTGCAGCTGATTTCTTCTGACTGTGGCGTCAGTGCGATCGTTGATTATTCTCATACCCCGGATGGATTGCTCAATGCGTTGGAAACGATTAACGAATTTGCTGCGAGAGACGTTTATTGCGTTGTCGGATGCGGCGGAGATCGCGATGCGACAAAACGTCCGAAAATGGCTCAAATAGCCGTTGAACACAGCGATCATCCGATTTTTACGTCTGATAATCCAAGAACTGAAGATCCTAAAACGATTCTTGATCAAATGATTTCAGGAGTTCCTGGCAAAAACGTTCCGGTATACCTTGACCGCAGGGAGGCCATTCAGGCTGCCGTAAATGCGGCAAACCCCGGCGATATCATTTTGATCGCGGGCAAAGGCCATGAAGATTATCAAATTATCGGGCATACGAAGCATCACTTTGATGATGCAGAAGAAGCCAAGAAAGCTTTGGATAGCAGGGAAGGAAGATAGCATGACCATTTTTCAGATATTG
>JBHADD010000056.1:0-2674 GCA_041854925.1 Ligilactobacillus sp.
ATCCGCGTGCGAAGATTTTGCGTCCGATTGCGGAAAAAATGGCCAAACGTACCGGCAATACGTATTTCTTTGAAGTTCAAACCGAAATTGCCGACTATATGCTGAAGGAAAAAGGGCTGTATCCTAACGTTGATTACTATACGGCTTTGATTTATCATTGCGTTGGCTTAAAAAAGGATGTTTTCACGACAATCTTTGCGGCCTGCAGAACTGCCGGATGGTTGGCTCACGTAATGGAACAGCGTCGCGAAAAGACTTTGATTCGTCCGTGTTCGGAATACGTTGGACCTGACGAGCGCCACTATCTTCCGGATGTCAATGATTAGCGAGGGGTATTTTTATGAGTGAAAAGATTACAATGATAGACGGAAAGTTGACCGTCCCTGACAATCCGCAGATTCCGTTTATTTCAGGCGACGGAATCGGACCTGAAATTTGGGCTGCTGCAAAAGAAGTTTTTGATGCGGCCGTCAAAAAGGCATACGCGGGGCAAAAAGCCGTTGACTGGATTTCTCTTTTGGCCGGGCAGACTGCATTTGACCAAACGGGACAATGGCTTCCGGATGAAACGCTTGAAACACTCAAGGAAAATCTTGTTGCAATCAAAGGACCGCTGACGACGCCCGTTGGCAAGGGCCATCGCTCGATCAACGTGACGCTTCGACAAAAGCTTGATCTTTATGCATGTTTCAGACCTGTCAAATATTATGAGGGAACGCCGTCTCCGGTCAGGGAACCTGAAAAAGTCGACATTGCAATTTTTCGGGAGAACACGGAAGACATCTATGCGGGGATTGATTTTGCGAAAGGCAGTACCGGAGCTGAAAAACTGGAAGCACTGCTTGAAGAGGAAGGTCAATTGGAAAAGGTTCGTTTTCCTGAGACTTCTGCTTTTGCGATTAAGCCGATCTCAAAAGAAGGAAGCATGCGATTGGTCAAAGCTGCAATTGATTATGCGCTCGGTCACGGAAGAAAAAACGTGGCGCTTGTGCATAAGGGAAACATCATGAAGAAGACTGAAGGCTCTTTCAAACAATGGGGATATGAGGCGTGCTTGGCTTACGGCAAGGACGTGTTTACGCAGCCCGAATACGATGAAGTTGTCAAGACTTGCGGCAAGGAAACTGCTGAACAAAAGAAGACCGAGGCCAAAGTTTTCGTAAGCGACGTCATTTGCGACAATTTCTTTCAGCAAACGCTGCTTTATCCGGATAAATTTGATGTTGCCGCAACCATGAATCTTAACGGTGATTACATCTCTGATGCGTTGGCTGCACAAGTCGGAGGCATCGGCATTGCGCCCGGAGCAAACATTAATTATCAGACTGGTCGGGCTATTTTTGAAGCAACGCACGGAACCGCACCGCAGTTTGCCGGACAAGACAAGCTCAATCCGACCTCGATTATTTTGTCAGGTGCGATGATGTTTGATTATCTTGGCTGGACTGAAGTTTCAGAATTGATTGAAAAAGCAGTCGCAGATGCGATTTCAAACAAGCATGTCACGATTGATTTTGCCAAAAAGATGGATGGAGCAACGACGCTGAAAACAAGCGAATTTGGACATTACGTTGCTGAAATTTTGAAATAGTCAAAAAGAGGCTGGAAAAAACTTTGCCTCAAATTGAAAAACCGGATTTTTTGCAATTAATCGCAAATCTAATCCGGTTTTTTTGCGTCTGCATGACAATCGCCTTCCATGATGAAAATAACCAAAAATAGTTTGGTGGTAAATTTGACTGAGAACATGGAGTGATGATTGAGCAGGCGCTGCATTTGGCAAAATCACTGCCGTTTACGGACACATCGGTGAAAATGAGGGGGGTGTCCGTAAATGGCTTGCTCGAAAAATGGGATTACGGACAAAATGGTCAAAAAAACTGTTTGTCCGTAAGATTTTAGACGTTTCGGCCTCGATTTTACGGACAAATCATTAAAAAATGTCACTTTGCCCGTAAATCTGGATAAAATTTTGGCTGAATCGGGTGAATAATGTCTTTTTTAAAAGATAGTTTTTCTCACGTAAAAAATTGAAGAAATACCGGATAAAGTCAGTCGCACATCGACCGCCTTTGTTCGGCATTTCGTTTAATTCAAGCGGGAAAAAGGAATTTTTTCGCATCCTCTTTTTGTCGCAAATTTTGTGCGCCAAAAAGATTAGAAGTAGTTTTTTGAATCCTTATCAGATTTTTCACTTCAAAATCAGTCGGTTTATGTTAAGATATCATATGGAAGATTATACAGACAAAAAGGACGATAATTAATGAAAATTCTAGCGATTGATACTTCCAATCAGCCATTGAGCGTGGCTGTTTTGGAAAATGGCAATTTGCTCAGTCAAGCGACCTGTACGAAAACGAAAAACCACAGCGTGAAGCTGTTGCCGCTGATTGAGCGGCTGATGCAAGACGCAAAGCTCAAACCTTGTGAGCTTGATCGAATCGTGGTCGCAAAAGGTCCAGGTTCATATACTGGTTTGAGAATCGGAGTTGCAACCGCCAAGACTTTGGCATACACGTTGGACAAAGAGTTGTCGGGCGTATCAAGCCTTGAAGTTTTGGCCGCTGCATTTCCAAAGACGGAAAAAAGAGTTCTGGTTCCGCTGTTTGACGCAAGGCGCGGCAACGTTTTTGCTGGGGCTTACCGCTATGATGAAAACGGTCTTTTGCAAACG
>JBHADD010000057.1:0-3427 GCA_041854925.1 Ligilactobacillus sp.
CAGCGGACTCGAGTTGGATCAGATTGATCGTTTTGTCCTGCATCAGGCAAATGCGAGAATCATCAAAGTGATTGCCAAAAAGCTGCATCAGCCGTTAGGAAAATTTCCTGAAAACATTTCGGAATACGGAAATACTTCAGGGGCCAGCATCCCCCTGCTTTTAAGCGAACTTTCCGAACAAAAAGAACTTGTTCGCGGTGAAACGATGCTTCTTTGCGGATTTGGCGGTGGCCTTTGTGCCGGAGCCTGCGTGATTCGCTACTGAATTTTAAATCAATTACACATTATTTTAAGGAGAAATTATCATGACAAAAGAAGAAGTTTTAGCAAAAGTACAAGAAATCGCAGCAGAACAATTGGACGTCGACAAAGAAGAAATCGTGCTGACGGCAAATATCAAGGATGATCTTGATGCTGACAGTCTCGATGTTTTTGAAATCATGAACGAACTTGAAGACAGTTTCGATATTCAGCTTGATGCCGATGAAGGCATTCAAACGATCGGTGATGTCGTTGACTATGTTCAAAAGCAATTGGAATCAAAGGATTAAGAGGTGTTTTTTTGACAAAAGTCGGACTTTTATTCAGCGGACAAGGCGCACAAATTCCGGGAATGGGAAAAGATTTCTATGAGAAGATTCCGGTCTTTGCCGAAACGATCGACCAGGCTTCAGAAATTTGCGGATTTGATCTGACGGAGTGCTTTGGAAGTTCTGAAATGCTCAAGCAGACGAAGTACGTTCAGCCGGCGCTTTGCGCATTTTCTTACGGTGTTTTTAAAGCTTTGAAAAATGCAGCACCGGATCTGAACATCGTCGGCGGAATCGGACTTTCGCTTGGCGAATATCCGGCTTTGATTGCTTCTTCAATGCTTGATTTTGAAACCGGCATGAAACTCGTGTCGAAAAGAGCAGAGTTCATGCAGGAAGACTGCGATCGTCATCAAAGTTCAATGGCAGCAATTTTGAAACCTGACGTCGAGCTTGTTGAAAAAATCTGTGCCGAAATTTCGACGGACGAAACCCCGGTTTCGATTGCCAACTATAATTCGCCAAAACAAGTCGTCATCGGAGGCGATGATGAAGCCGTAAAAAAAGCATCAGAGAAACTGTCTGAGGAAGGCAAAATGCGCGTAGTCGAGTTAAACGTCAACGGCGCGTTTCATACGCCTTTGTTCAGAACGTCTTCTCAAAGACTTGGCGAAGTCTTAAAAGCCGTTTCGTTCAAGGACCCTGAATTTGTCATTGAAAGCAATACCGACAAGATTCCGTTTACGAAAGAAAATGCGGCCGAAATTTTGCAGCGACAAGTCATGTCGCCAACACATTTTGCTGCTTGCGTTGAAAAAATGATCAAAGATTTTGAAATTGAAACTTTTGTTGAAATCGGACCCGGCGAGACGCTGTCGAAATTCGTCAGGCAAATTGATCGAAACGTTGGACGCGCCTCGGTTGAAACGCTTGAAAGAATGCAGAAATTTTCGCTTTAACGAGGAGGAAAAAGATGGATCTTAAAGGAAAAACGGTTTTTGTAACCGGATCTTCTCGAGGCATCGGCGCTGCTTGTGCGGAAGCATTTGCTAAAAAGGGTGCCAACGTAATCGTTAACGGGCGCCACGGCGTAAGTGACGAGTTGGTCAGAAAGATTGAAGCAAACGGGGTCGTCTGCAAAATAATCACAGGTGACATCTCCGTTGCAGAAGATGTCAAGAGGATGACGAAAGAGGCCTATGAGGCATTTGAAACGATCGATGTTTTGGTCAATAATGCCGGGATTACAAACGACAAGCTTTTAATCGGCATGAAAGACGAAGATTTCGATGCCGTTGTCAACGTCAATTTGCGCGGAACGTTTTTAATGACGCGTGCTTTTTTGAAGAAAATGTACAAAAAAAAGAGCGGAGTGATTATCAATCTCGCATCGGTCGTCGGATTGCACGGAAATATCGGTCAGGCAAATTATGCGGCTTCAAAAGCCGGCATAGTCGGTTTGACCAAAACTTGCGCAAAAGAGGGTGCTTTGCGCAACATCAGATGCAATGCGATTGCGCCGGGAATGATTGAAAGCGACATGACCAGTGTATTAAGCGATAAGGTTAAGGAAGAAACATTGCGAGACATTCCGCTCGAACGTTTCGGCAAGGTTGAAGAAGTTGCTGAAACGGCGGTTTTCTTAGCCGAAAATGATTATATTACGGGCCAGGTAATTCCGGTTGACGGCGGAATGACGATTTAGGAGGGAGTTAGTCCATGACAAGAGTTGTAGTTACCGGAATGGGAACAGTTAACCCTTTGGGAAACGATGTTGTCGAATTTAAGGAAAATCTGTTTGCGGGAAAGCTCGGGATTGCTCCTATTACGAAATTTGACGCATCCGAAACGGGGATTACGAATGCCGGTGAGGTCAAAAATTTTGATCCAACGTTAAGAGTCGGCAAAAAGGCCGCCAAACGGATGGATCTTTATTCTCAATATGCGGTTGACACCGCGCTTCAAGCAATTGAGGATGCGGGCATAACGGAGGGAAATACCGCATCTGAAGATATGGGGGTTATTTTTGGATCAGGCATCGGGGGACTGACGACGATTCAAGAACAAGTCATCAAGATGCATGAAAAAGGTCCGAAACGAGTTTCGCCGCTTTTTGTTCCGACAGCGATTGCAAACATGGCTGCGGGAAACATTGCGCTTAGAGTCAAGGCAAAGAATATCTGTACGTCAATCGTGACGGCCTGTTCTTCCGGAACGAATTCGATTGGCGAAGCATATCGTCAGATTAAAGAAGGCAGAGCCAAGGTAATGCTGACCGGTGGCGCCGAAGCTTCGGTAAATGAAATCGGAATTGCCGGTTTTGCGGCATTGACGGCACTGTCTGATCAAGTCGATCCGACCAAGGCTTCAATTCCGTTTGACAAGGAACGCTCTGGATTTGTCATGGGCGAAGGATCGGGCTGTCTTGTTTTGGAAGAATTAGAACACGCAAAAGCGCGCGGTGCGAGAATCATTGCCGAAATGGTCGGTTATGGCAGCACTTGCGACGCATATCACATGACAGCGCCCGATCCGACCGGGGAAGGGGCTGCACGCGCGATGAAGCAGGCAATCGATGAAGCCGGAATCAAGCCGGAAGACGTCGGATACGTCAATGCTCACGGGACGGCAACCAAAGCAAACGATGCCGGCGAAGCCAAGGCAATCAACCTGGTCTTTAAGGATTATCAGGTTCCCGTCAGCTCAACCAAGTCCATGACGGGGCATCTGCTTGGTGCCGCTGGTGCAGTCGAAGCCTGTGCAACGATTCTTTCCTTGCAAAATGGCAAGTTACCTGTCAATATAGGAATGACGACTCAAGACGAAGAGTGTAAAGTTAACATTGTAACAAAAGATAAAGAATCAGCCCCTGATCTTGAGTATGCGATCAGCAACTC
>JBHADD010000058.1:0-4044 GCA_041854925.1 Ligilactobacillus sp.
CAAAAGAACCTTCAGACGGCCTTTGGGATGATTCCGAACGATTGGTGGCTTTATGCGCGGCACTGCTCCACGATGTCGGACACGGCGCTTATTCGCACACTTTTGAGCATATTTTTTCAACAAACCATGAAGAAATGACCCAAAAAATCATTACCGATCAATCAACTGAAATAAATGCCGCCCTGCGCGAAGTTTCCCCTGCATTTCCTGAAAAAGTCGCAAGCGTCATCAATAAAACCTATCCGAATCCGCAGGTCGTTCAAATGATTTCAAGCAAACTGGATGCCGATCGCATGGATTACCTCTTGCGTGATTCGTATTTTACCGGAACGCACTACGGAACGTTTGATTTGACGCGCATCCTGCGTGTCATGCGCCCATATGAAGGCGGGATCGTTTTTGACAAAACGGGGATGCACGCGGTTGAAGATTATATCATCAGCCGGTTTCAAATGTATCAGCAAATCTACTTTCATCCGGTTTCGCGTTCAATGGAAGTCATTTTGAGCCACCTTCTGAAACGCGCCAAAGATTTGTATCTGAAAAACGAGCTTGAGGACGGGTTTGCCAAAAATTATCTTGAACCGTTTTTTAATGAAGACTTCACGCTTGACGATTATCTCAGACTGGATGACGGCGTGCTCAATACTTGCTTTGAATACTGGCGCCACTCAAAAGATCCGATTTTAAGCGATTTTGCCGTCCGTTTTTTGGATCGCCGCCCGTTAAAATCAATGCTTTACGATGCAAATACCGCCTCAATCAGTCTGGAGAAATTAAAAGAACTGGTTTCAAACTGCGGTTACAATGCCGATTACTATACCGGCACGAACAACAGCTTCGATCTTCCGTACAAATATGACAAGGCCAATATCAAACTGTTGGAAAAAAACGGCGATCTGGTCGAACTTTCAAACGTTTCGGCTTTGGTCGGAGCCCTAACCAACAAGTCTTTGGGCGACGAACGTTTCTTTTTCCCTAAAGAAATGCTTGCAGAAGACTCACAATCAGAAATTTTCAAATGCTATTATGACGAATTTTTGAAACATCTAAAAAATGATCGTATCATTTAAGGAAGGAAATTTAAATTGAAATTTGTTAAAGAAAACCTCTGGCTTCCATGGACGCCGATAATCATCGCAGTCGCTTTGATTGTTTCTTCAATCTCATGCCTGAACAAATATCGTCTGCCATGCTCCAATTTTTTATTCATGCTTGGTCTTTTTTGCCTTTGCATCATGATGGTTGATATCTTGCTGCATGCACATTTGATGGCAGGTTGGTTTCAAAAACAACGCAAAGGAGAAAGCGATGAAGACTTCAAAAAGCGCAAAATCGACGTTCGCAAAGTTGCCTCGGAAAAAAAGAACGAACCCATCCACTTCAAGAAACTCTCGCTCAATTGCACTTTGATCGGAGCGATTCTGATTATCATCGCAATTACGATGACGATCTGACAAAAATGCCAAAAGAGGCAGAGTTTTTTCCAGCCTCTTATTATTGTGTAAATTTTTAAATAATGCAGTTTAAAAAAATTCTGCACTAAATTATATTGGTGCAAATCACCTGATTTTTTGAAATATAGTAAAAAAAATTACCAAGAAGCCTTAAATTTGCCGACCAAATACCGATAATAAATGAGTAAGGGTTATGATTTTACTTTACACATGGTCTTTACAGGCAATCCGCGCCTCTCATAAGCGGATTGCCTGCACTGACGCATTCCCCAAAATCAACAACTAACTAACTGACTTGCCGCCATTTAATCGATGGCGGTTTTTTGTCTGTGCTCAAAAATTAATTGATATCTTCATACTTTCCGCTGATTTCATTCAGTTTCTTGGCCTTTTTGGTTGCCGAATTGAACTGATACATTCCCTTTAAATTAGAAACCTGCGTGTTAGAATCGCTCGTATGGCGAATTTCGATTTGATAGTTGTCTTTTGAAGTTTCCTGAACATAATACTGATCACCGGCTTCTTGCGGAATTTTAGTCGCTGTTCTGAATGAGTTCAAAACTTCATCATTCGTCATCGAAGAAGCAAATGATGAAACTTCTGAATTATCAGCAGACGAAATGTCGCTTCCCGTTGCCTTCTTATACTGAGAACTAATCAGTTTGGAATTTCTGGCGTTCGTATATCCTGACTCGGAGCTTGCGCTTTCAGCTTTGCTAACGGACTCATTTTGTTCCCGTGCAATCAAAGAATCATATTTTGAAGCTTTATATTGCAAATTTTCAACTGCCTGATAGTTGTTTGAAAGCGAATTAAGAGCCTGCAGACTTCCGCCTGCTTCAGAATATTTGCCGGCTTTGTAATAAGCTTTCACGTCCTCATAATAACGATTTGCCAGCTGAATAATCTGATATTCGCGCTGAACCCTTTTAATCTGCTTGACGAGCGCATCCGGACTCGTAACGTTGTCCAAATTTGCCAGGTTTTTTTCCGCTTCTTCAATATCGTTTCCGGTCAGAGCCTTTTTGGCTGTCAAAAGACACTTTAGATTGTCGCGCAATTTTTGTGCCTTGACGGACAGTTTTTTCTCATCGACTGCGTTCAATTCGGAATAGGCCTGTTTGTTATCCCCCGTTTCAAGATTGGAAATCGCCGTTTGATAAGCCGTATTTCCATCATTTCCGACCGTAGTCTTGTTTTGCTTTTCACCGCATCCGACAAGCACCAGTGCCAGCATTGCCGCTGACGCCGCCTTAACTGCATTTTTAAAAAATCTCATTGATCTCACCCTTTCTAAAAATCGTCACCTTTGCGTCTCTGGTTGATTTTTCTTCCCATCAGATAGGTCGTAATCCAAATAACCAAAATTACCGCAACGGCTGAGTACAAAACTGCCATGCATTCGCTGACGAAAATCTTCGAATTTAAATAATAGCCAGAATTGGCATTCAGTTTGTAAAGCAAAATGAACAATGCCAAATCGCCGCCAAACATTCCAAAAAATAAAGTATTAAACGTCATGCCCATGATCTGAAATCCGATCATGCGGCCACTTTTGAAAATTTCCGCAATCGTAATTCCGGAATTTTGCTCGCTCAATTCCTCCAGACCGCTTGAAATTGCAACTGCCGCTTCAGCAATTGCGCCAAGCGTGCTCAAAACGGTCGTTGAAATCAAAATAGTTTCAAAATTGGCACCGACGAGCAGATTGAAGGCTTCGATTTCTTCAGATTGCTCATTTGAGAAGCCTTTGATTTGGGCAAAATAATCCAGGGGAACGATCAAAAGCAACATTATAATCATTACGATCAGCGTTGCAACGAATGCCGTATTTGTTGAAGTCTCGTTCTTGTTGCCCATAAAAATCGTGATTGCAAGGATGCAGACCCCGGCAAAAAAAGTCACTCCGATTGCAGAAATACCGCCGGTAATCAAAATAACGGCCGTAAACAAAATCAAAAAGTTGAAGACGACGCTCAAAAATGACGTAAAACCGCTTTTTCCGCCAACAAGGATCATCAATATCATCAATATGAGCGTTAACAGACTAATCGTCGACATCTTGAACACCCCCTAAAACTTTTGCACTGAGAAAGCTTGCGCATGGAATGACCAGCGTTACTCCTATGCCACTGATCAAAGTCTGCACGATTCCTAGTGCCATCGTCCATTCGAACGTATAAGCAATGCTGTTTCCCGTTTTAAAATACAGAATCGCCATCGTAAAAGTTTCTGCAAAAAAGATCATCAAAAGCACGTTGACCAAGGGTCCCATTATCGATCGCCCGACTGCCATCCCTGATTTGAAAAGCTGCCTTTCGCTGATTTTTTCATCGGTTCTCTTCATTTCAAACAAAGTTGAAACTATGTCGGTTGCGGCATCCATTACCGTCCCTAAGAGCCCGATTGCAGTCGCGGCAAGAAAAAGCTGCTTCGGAGATTGCGTCGCATAATCCAGTGCCTCATAATGGACTCCCTTGCCGTTCGTGACGTTCATCGCGATCAGTCCGATCAAAAGCGCAATCACAGTTCCGGAAACGACTGATGCGCAAGTCACGAACCATTGCTTGTTAAACCCGATCACAAG
>JBHADD010000059.1:0-4094 GCA_041854925.1 Ligilactobacillus sp.
TTTGAAACGCAAAGAATTTGGCGGATGTTTTGATAATATTTATTTTGATATTATCGATAACAAGGCCGCTCTTGCGGCATTCAAAAAAGAATTTGAAGCGTAATTCAATGAGCTTTGGAGATTTCCGAAGTTCTTTTTTTTGCGTTTATGAAAAAAGTTGATAATTTTTTGTTCAAGTTTGTTAAAAAAGTTGACAATAAAAAAGATAGAGAGTAGTATATCATGGTAAGTTTAATGAATTTGATGACAAATTCTGATAAATAATGAGCATTCGCTTGAAAAGAGAGGAATAGCAGGATGTATAAATTACTTAAGAAAAGAGTCTCGTGGCCTGCGATTGCGGCTTCCGTAGCCTTTTTAATGGTTCAGGTAATCTGTGACATGAACCTTCCGTCCCTCACTTCGGATATGATTAATAACGGAGTTGCCAAAGGCGATATTGATTATATTTGGTCGGTGGGTTTTAAGATGCTTGCGGTTGCGGCCATCGGGATGATTGGTTCGATCGGCAACGTCTATATTGCGGCCAAGGTCGCTCAAAGAGCCGGTTCACGCCTTCGCGGCGACGTTTTTAAACGCGTGCTTGGTTTCGGAAATCAGGAAATTGACGGTTTCAGCACTTCTTCTTTGATTACCAGAACGACCAATGACGTTTTGCAGATTCAAAATGTCGTTTTGATGCTTCTTCGCATGATGCTGATGTCTCCTTTAATGGTCATTGGCGCAAGCATCATGGCATATCAAAGCGAAAAAAGACTGACGATGGTCTTTTTGGTTTCCGTACCGGTGCTTGCGATTGCCATCGGCATTGTCATGCGCTTTGCCGTTCCGTTGTTCAAGAGTCTGCAGGGCAAAATCGACAAAATCAATTTGACTTTCCGTGAAGGACTAACGGGCGTACGTGTGATTCGGGCATTCCGTCAGGACAAGTTCGAACAGGATCGTTTCAAAGAAGCCAATAAGGATTACACTGAAACAGGGATCAAGGTTTTCAGCATCGTTTCATTGATGTTTCCAATCATGAATCTGATTTTGAACGGAACGAACATGATGATTGTCTGGTTCGGTGCCAAGCTGATCGGTGATAAGACGATGGAAGTCGGCAATCTTGTTTCATTTATGACGTATGCCAGCATGATTTTATTTAGCTTCATGATGCTTTCGATGGTTTTTGTCTTCATTCCGCGTGCACAGGCTGCGGCTGAACGGTTGAACGAGGTTCTTGATACGAAGTATACGATAATGGATCCCGATGCCCCTGAAGAATTCACGGCAGACGCTCCTTCCGAGCTTGAATTCGACAATGTCGACTTTTACTACGAAGGTGCTGAAAAGCCCGCTTTGGCCAAAGCAGATTTTAAAGCTTCTGCTGGCCAGACGGTTGCGATTATCGGTGGCACAGGTTGCGGCAAATCAACTTTGATCAGCATGATTCCGCGTTTATATGATGCAACAGACGGAACGGTCAAAGTCAACGGCAAAGACGTCAAAAAAGTCGCTCAAAAGGATCTGCATGACAAGATTTCTTTCGTGCAGCAAAAAGCAGTTCTGTTCAAGGGGACAATCAGAAGCAATATGCTTTTCGGCAACCCGAATGCGACCGATGAAGACATTTGGCACGCATTGGAAATCGCTCAGGCAAAAGACTTCGTTTCAGAACTTGAAGACGGGCTGGACTCTGTCGTCGAACAAGGCGGCGGCAACTTCTCCGGCGGTCAAAGACAACGTTTGGCGATTGCGCGCGCGTTGATGAAAAAGGCTTCCGTTTATGTATTCGATGATTCGTTTTCAGCTCTGGATTTTAAAACGGATGCCAGGCTTCGTCAGTCCTTGCGACAAGATTCTGAAATCAAAAACAGCGTTGTCGTGATCGTTGCGCAGCGCGTTTCGACCGTGCTTTCAGCTGACGTGATTATTGTTTTGGACGGAGGTGAAGTCGTCGGCAAAGGCACGCACGAAGAACTTTTGAAAACGAATGAAACATATCGAGAAATTGTCAACTCACAAATCAGAAAGGGGGACATGTAGATGCCAAGAGGTCCAAAAATGAAGGGCAAGCCTGAAAAAGCCAAGAATTTCTGGGGGACGACCAAGCGTTTGTTGGCCTACATGAATCCATGGAAATGGGGCATCATTGCAGTTATTGTTTTTGCAATCGGGTCCGTTATTTTCCAAATTGTCACTCCAAAGATTTTAGGGAAGGCGACGACTGAGATCTATAAGGGCGTAATGAGCGGCTACATGCAGATGAAGCTTGGACATGCCGTTTCCAAATTTCCAATCGATTTCACGAAGATCACGCATATTTTGATTACCGTGGCCGTTTGCTATGTCGTCTCTGGTTTGTTGTCCGTTGCGCAGCAGCTGATCATGGCCAATATTTCGCAAAAGATCGTTTATAATCTGCGCCGTGACATGAAAGAAAAGATGCAACGACTTCCGATCGAATACTATGATACGCACTCGAATGGTGACATCATGTCACGTGCGGTTAACGATATGGACAACATCGGCGGTACGTTGCAGCAAAGTTTGGCACAGCTGGTAACGAGCATCGTCACTTTCATCGGCGTCTTCTTCATGATGCTTTCAATCAGTTGGAAGATGACGCTGATTGCATGCGTCACGATTCCGTTGAGCTTGTTTATCGTAATGGTCGTTGCTCCAAAGTCCCAAAAACACTTTGCGGCACAACAAAAGAGTCTTGGTATTTTAAACGACCAGGTTGAAGAAAACTATGCCGGACACACGGTTTTGAAGACGTTCAATAAAGAAGACGACATGATCGAGCAATTTGAGGAAGAAAATGAACGCTACTATCAGGCTTCCTGGAAAGCCCAGTTTATTTCCGGACTGATCATGCCGCTTATGAACCTGATCAAAAATATCGCTTATGTTTTCGTTGCAATCGCTGGAGGAATCGCCGTTGCGCATAAGACGATGGCGCTTGGCGACGTTCAGGCGTTTTTGCAATACGTCAACCAGTTCACGCAGCCGATCACGCAATTGGCCAACCTTGCCAATACGATTCAGGCCACGATCGTTTCTGCTGAACGAATTTTTGAAGTACTTGATGAAGACGAAATGAAAGAACCAACGGAAGTCTTGCCTGATGAAAGAAACGATGCCAAAATCAAGTTTGAACACGTCAAGTTCGGTTATTCCAACAAGGAAATCTTGATGAAAGATTTTAATTTTGAAGCCAATCCGGGCAAGATGGTCGCAATCGTCGGACCAACCGGAGCCGGAAAAACGACTTTGATCAATCTTTTGGAACGCTTTTACGAAATCAAGGGCGGCGTAATCAGAATGGACGGAATCGATACGCGCAAGATGTCGCGCGACGAATTGCGTTCACATTTTGCGATGGTTCTTCAGGACACGTGGCTGTTCACGGGCACGATTTATGAAAACATCAAGTATGGTCGTGAAGGCGCGACTGATGAAGAAATCATGGCAGCGGCAAAGGCAGCGCATGTTGACACGTTCGTGCGTCAATTGCCGAAAGGCTACGATACGGTTTTAAATGAAGAAGCTTCAAATGTTTCGCAAGGTCAACGTCAGTTGTTGACGATTGCGCGTGCTTTCTTGGCAAATCCTGAGGTGCTTATCTTAGATGAAGCAACGAGTTCCGTCGATACCAGAACCGAAGTGCTCATTCAGCGTGCCATGAACAAGCTGCTTGCCGGGCGCACGAGTTTTGTCGTTGCGCACCGCTTGTCAACGATTCGGGATGCCGACAAGATCATCGTGATGAATCACGGCTCAATCGTTGAAACCGGAAATCATGAGAGTTTGATGGAAAAGAACGGATTTTATGCAGATTTGTACAACAGTCAGTTCAATCAGACGGAAAATTTGGGTGATGAACCGGCAACCGTGTAATGATGCGATGACGTAAAAAGTACCGTGCACCTCTTTAATTAAATGAAATGCCGAACAGGGGCGGTCTGATTGAGACGACTCTGTCCGGCATTTCTTTGATTTTTGATATTATGGAAACCGATTCATTTCTCTGATGGGGTTCTTTTTGTCAAATGCAGTGCTGATCATTGCCTGTTCGGGCAATGCGCCAAAGCGGGGTTACGGGCAAA
>JBHADD010000060.1:0-4650 GCA_041854925.1 Ligilactobacillus sp.
ATGAGACGGAAATCATTGAGAAAGAAAAGTGTGACTCGACGAGCGATTCGCAAAATGAAGAAGATCTTGAATTTTCCGAAGAAACTTTTGACGATTCCGATTATAAATTGCCTTCGATCGATTTGCTGACTGACGGAAAGGATGCGGATCAAAGTTCGGAACAACGTGCAATCAGGAAAAACAAGGATATTTTGATTCAGACGCTTGAAAGTTTTGGTGTCAAGGCCGAACTTAAAAACATCATGCTCGGGCCTGCCGTTACAAGATATGAGCTTCATCCGGCAATCGGGGTCAAGGTTTCGAAAATAGTCAATCTGGCCGATGACCTGGCGCTTGCCTTGGCAGCTAAAGATATTCGAATCGAAGCCCCGATTCCGGGAAAGCCGCTGATTGGAATCGAAGTTCCCAACCAAAACGTTGCGACGGTTGCATACAAAACAATCATCACCGAATTCAAGCGACGCAAGGGTAAGCGCAAACCGCTTGAGGTTCCGCTTGGACACAATGTTTCGGGCAATTTGGAAACGGCGGATTTGGCCAAAATGCCCCATTTGCTGATTGCCGGTTCAACCGGAAGCGGCAAATCAGTTGCGATCAACGTAATTATTACGAGCCTTTTGATGAATTGTCGCCCGGAAACGGTCAAGCTGATGATGGTTGATCCAAAAAAAGTCGAACTTGGAATCTATAAAGACATTCCGCATTTGCTCGTTCCGGTGATTACTGAACCTCGCAAGGCCGCACGCTCGCTTGAAAAGGTCGTTGCTCGAATGGAGGAACGTTATGAACGGTTTGCGGAAAAGGACGTTAGAAACATTTCAGGATACAATCAGATGATTGAACAGGAAAATGCAGGCGACGGAGGCAAACGTCCACTCATGCCTTATATTGTCGTTGTGGTTGATGAGCTTGCTGATTTGATGATGACGACCGGCGGATCCGTTCAGGACCAGATCGTCAGAATCGCTCAAATGGGACGTGCTGCCGGAATTCATATGATTTTGGCGACGCAGCGCCCGTCAGTTGACGTTATCACGGGTTTGATCAAAGCAAACGTTCCATCACGAATGGCATTTGCGGTCTCAAGCGGAACGGATTCGAGAACGATTCTCGACGGCAACGGGGCGGAAAAACTTCTTGGTCGCGGCGATATGTTGTTCATGCCCGTTGGTCAAAACAAGCCGACGAGAATTCAGGGGGCATTTATTTCTGATGAAGACGTGGCGAACGTCGTTGAGTTCGTTTCCGATCAGCGCAGCACCGCATTTGACAAGACGATGGAAGTTTCGGATGAAGAAATCGAGCAGGAGAAACGAGAAAATGACGTTGACGAATTGTTCGATGACGTTGTTAAGTTTATCGCGGTTGAAGGAAAATGCAGCATCTCACTGCTTCAGCGCCATTTCAGCATTGGATACAATCGTTCAGCACGAATCGTTGATGAACTTGAGGCACGGGGGATAGTCGGAAAACAAGAAGGTGCCAAACCGCGGGAGGTTTACGTCAAGCCTGAAGAATAATCATCCAAAAATTCTCTTTCTGACTCTGAAAGAGAATTTTTTTGTTTGATTTCAAAAAGGGGGTAGAACCCTTGTATTTCAGTGCATTTTACTATAAAATTAAAGGTAATGCTAAATATTAGAAGGGGGAACTGTGTGTGCAAATAAGCATAACGGACGGGGTCGACTTGATTTTGATCCCTACACAACAGTTCAAAACAAATCGGATTGTCGTTTCTTTTATGACCGAATTGGCAGACGTGAGAAGTTTGAGTATCAGAACGCTGCTGTCGAACTTGCTTGAGACAAGTTCAAGCGATTTTCCGACTCAAAGCAAGACAGCGATGGAACTGTCAAAGATGTATGGGGCCGGTTTTGGCACGACTGTCAGTCGCCACGGAAATATCCATACGATTAATTTTGTTTTTAATTGCATTGATGATAAATTTTTAGAAAATCCGGCCGGATTGGTCGATGTCGGATTTGCATTTTTGAAAAAGATGATTTTGAATCCGCTCGTAGAAGATGGCGAGTTCGACCAGGAAACGTTTTTGCGTCAAAAGCAAAATTTGATCGCATACGTCAATTCAATTAAGGACAACAAGCAGAGTTATGCTTCTTTGAAACTCCAAGAGGGGTATTTTAATGAAGCGGCGCAAAAATCGCCTGTTTTCGGATCTGCAGAAGAGCTTGAAAAACTTACTTCAAAGGATGTCTATGACGCCTATCTTGAAATGATCAAAAATGATCGTATCCAGATTCTTGTTTCCGGGGACATTGATGAAAATTTGGCTGTTAAACGTTCGAAAGACTTCAATTTTGCTGAAAGAAAGCCTGAATATTTTGACTTGAATTATGTGCAGTCTTTAAGGGAAACGGTCAGTGAAAACGTTGAAAAACAAAATCTTAACCAAAGCAAGCTTGACTTGGGCTATCGTTTGGACGTTCCGTATCGTTCGAAACTGCATTACGCAGCATTGATTTTTAACGGACTGTTCGGTGGTTCTCCGCTTTCAAAGCTCTTCGTCAACGTTCGCGAAAAAGAAAGCCTGGCATATTATGCAAGTTCCTCATTTGATCCTTATCGACAATTTTTGATGGTTCAGACGGGAATTCAATCTGCAAACAAGGAACACGTCATTCAGTTGATTACGGATCAATTAAAAGCTTTGGCAATCGGAGACTTTGAAGATGACCTGATTGCAAACGTCAAGTCATCTTTGATAAATAACTTTGAGAGTCGGTTGGACAATCAAATGACGGCGGTTAATCGTGCTCAAAATGATATTTTGACTGGAACGTATGTCTCAAATGAGGATTGGATTCAGAATGTTTTGAGCGTTTCAAAGGCAGAAATTATGGAAGTGGCAAGCAAAGCCAAACTGCAAAATATCTATTTTCTTGATGGAGGTAATTAGTCGTGGAAGAGATAAATTATCCTCGGTACAATGAGGTTCTTTATACAACCGTTCTTGCCAACGGATTGCGCGTTAATTTGTTACCTCGAAAGAATTTTCATAAAACGTATGGTGTTTTGACAACGGATTACGGCTCAATCGACAATACGTTCATTCCGTATGGCAAAGAAGAATTGATCAAAGTTCCGGACGGGATTGCGCATTTTTTGGAGCATAAGATGTTTGAAAAAGAAGATCATGATGCTTTTGATCTTTTTGGACAGTATGGCGCATCCTCCAATGCTTTTACAAGTTTTACAAGAACGAGCTACTTGTTTTCTGCAACTCGAAACGTTGACAAGTGCATCGAGATTTTATTGGATTTCGTTCAAGAACCTTATTTTTCTGAAAAAACGATTGAAAAAGAGTGCGGAATCATTGGTCAAGAAATTAAAATGTATGACGATGACCCGAGTTGGCAGCTTTATTTCGGCATAATCGGGAATTTGTATCCTGAAGACCCATTAGCGAGCGATATTGCGGGGACTGTTGATTCGATTGCCCAGATTACGCTCGATGATCTGTACGCTTGTTACAGGACTTTTTATCAACCGAGCAACATGAATCTTTTTTTGGTCGGAGGATTCAATCAGGACAAGGTATTGGATCTAATTCAAAAAAATCAAGCAAACAAAGCGTTCGATGCTCCGTTTGAAATTACGAGAGCAGCTTTTTCAACCGATAAGGAAGGAAAGGACATCATCCCGTATCGGATGAATGAGCTAAACGTTCAAAGACCCGCAGCCATCGTCGGAATCAAAGGTTTGGACGACGTTCCGGAAGGAAGAGACGGACTTTTTTATAAGCTTTCCTTGGAAATGTTGATGTATTTGCTGTATGACGAAACGTCTGAACAGTATCTTGGATTATATAACAAGGGTATCTTGGATGACAGTTTCAGTTACGACGTCACGGTTGAGCGAGGATTTCATTTTGTGACGATGTCAGGCGATACTGAATTTCCGCAGGACTTTTCAAATTCGATCATCGAGATTGCTGAAAACGCTCAGGAAATTTTGGAAAATGCAGAGGAAAGATTCGAGCTTGCCAAACGTGAGCTGATCGGGCGCAACATTTCGGCAATGAATTTGCTTGAAAATATCGCCAATTGCTATGAAGGAAGCCTTTTTGACTATGCGACAGTTTTTGACATCGTTCCGCTGCTTGAAAAGATGACTTTGAAAGACGTCGAGAAAACGGCCGAATCATTCATCAGATCCGAAGCTGTCAGCGTTTATCAAATTCTTCCAAAGGGGGAAGAAGCGTGAAGTGGGCACTTATTTTTGGAGCATCGGGAGATATTGGCTCAAAAGTTGCTGAAGATCTGGCCGATGAGGGCTGGTCGATTTATCTTCATTATTATCGAAGTCGCGAAAAGATCGATGAACTTTCCCAAAAAATTTCCAAAAAGCATCCGAAACAGGATTTCATCACTCTGCAATATGATATGACGGATGCGGACAATATTTCCAAAATCTGCGATTCAATCTTCGGGAAGCTGAATGCGGTTGTTTTTTCGGAAGGGACGACTTATTACGGCCTTTTTTCAGAATTATCGCCAGATAATTTGGACATGATGATCACGATGCAGCTCAGAACTCCGCTTAGAATCGTTCAGACGCTCCAGGACAAGCTTGCTGAGTCTGAATTCGGTCGCATTGTTTTTGTCGGTTCCGTTTATGGCGGTGCCGGCA
>JBHADD010000061.1:0-2904 GCA_041854925.1 Ligilactobacillus sp.
TAATTCAAAAAATCAGTGAATTTTTTCACAAATTCAGTGTGTCAAGCGGCCGAAAATTTGTTATAGTAGAGATAGTGAATTTCTTAACAAAAGGGGGACGCTAACATTATGGATAAGGTCTTAGCAGTTAATTCTGGCAGCTCCAGTTTAAAATTCAAACTTTTTGAAATGCCGTCCGAAGCGGTAATTGCTTCCGGTTTAATCGAGCGGATTGCGATTCCTGGATCTCAAACGACGATCAAGTATGGAAACGGCAAAGTCTATAAGCATCAGGGAACCGTCAAAAATCATGGAGAAGCGGTCAATAACCTGATGGAGCTGTTGATAAGTTTAGGAATCATTGAGAAATACTCTGAAATTACGGGGGTTGGTCACCGCGTTGTTGCCGGTGGCGAGTACTTCTCAAAATCAGTCGTCGTGACGGATGAAGTCATTCAAAAAATAAAGAACATTACCGAACTGGCACCTTTGCACAATCCGGCCAATCTGATTGGGATTCAGGCGTTTAAGGAAATGTTGCCCGATGCTTGTTCTGTCGTGGTTTTCGATACTGCATTTCACCAAACGATGCCGGAAGAGAACTTTTTGTACAGCGTTCCCTATGAATGGTACGAAAAACTCGGCGTCAGACGTTACGGAGCGCACGGAACCAGTCACCGCTACGTTGCGGGCGAGGCTGCCAAATTGATGGGGCGTCCATTAAAAGATTTAAAGCTCGTGACGTGTCACCTTGGGGCAGGGTCTTCTCTTTGCGCAATCAAGAATGGCAAATCGTTTGATACGTCAATGGGATTCACGCCGCTGACCGGCGTGACGATGGCCACGCGTTCCGGTGACGTTGATGTTTCGATGATTGCTTTTGTCATGGATAAGCTTGGAATCAATTCGATCAGCGAGATGGTCTATACTTTGAACAAGAAATCCGGGCTTGCTGGAATTTCAGGAGTTTCATCCGATATGCGCGACATTTTGGCGGTATCCCATGCCAAGCATCGCGCACGTCTTGCAATCGAGATTTTTGTCAAGGATATCGTCAAATATATTGGACAATATTATTTCGAGATGGGCGGAATCGATGGAATCGTGTTTACGGCCGGCATTGGTGAAAATTCTGCCGTCATTCGAAAGATGATCATGGAAAGACTCAGTTTCATGAACATTACGATCGATAATGAGAAAAACGAGGAGCAAGATGGCGCAACCATTATTTCTGGCGAAGATTCGGCAATTACGATGATGAAGATTCCGACAAATGAAGAGCTGATGATTGCGCGCGACGTAATGGAACTGAAAAACAAAAAGAACAAGCGATAAATAAAAAAGCCTTGTCATTTTTTGACAAGGTTTTTTTATTATTCCAAATAATTGCTGATATGGCTGTAAAACGTTAAATCCGGCAGGAAATACAGCGTCTTTGAGTAGTCATAGGGCTGCTCGTTTTTTTGACAGTTGATTTCTTCGATCATGAAGGCGGAACTGCCAACGTCTTCTCCGGTCAGCTCGGCTTCTTCTTCGTTCAAACGATGAAGCGACATATATTCGTCAGCCGTTTTGCTTGTTACATGGAAGTGTTTTTTGATAAATGAAGAGATCGATTCGTTGCAGATTTCTTCCGTCAGATAAGGAACAACGTCTTTTCTGTAAAATGATTCTTCCAGACTGACGAGTTCATCTTTGCGTCTCCTGATGCGCTTGATGTGATAAACGGAATCGTTCGGATCGATTTTAAGATAGCTTCCGATTGTTTCACCGGCAGGAATCGTTTCAAAAACCAGAATTTTACTTAGAATCGCATCTTTTTCCTCTAAATCATGCAGACCGTTTTTATTGGCCATGTTGACGATGTTCGCCTGATTATGAAGTGGATGATTGATAAAATAGCCGCTGCCTTGAATTCTGCGTAAAAGTCCCTGATTATAAAGAACGTTTAAAGCGTTGCGAATCGTATTGCGACTGACGGAATACTCTTCCATCAGTTTTCCTTCACTTGGCAGCTTTCTATCATACTCATGGGCTTTAATTTTGTCGGCTAAATTCAGTGCGACTTCTTGATATTTGAGTACCAAAAAAGGAACCTCCTTCCAAAAATGGTATTAATTAAATTGATACCAACTAACTCAAAGCAATTATACATGAAAACGTCTGCATTGACAACCGCAACACCTTTATTTTATGATTATAATTTGAAAATTATAATAACTATTTATAAATTTGCAAAGATATGTCAGCTTAGCCTCTACTGAAATGAAGTAATTAATTTGTAACAGAAACGTAACAGTAAGGGGTTAACAAATAGGCTTAAAAGTGTTAAATTGTTCAAGTTAAGACTTTTATATGTTTTTAGGAGGCTTTTATCATGGGCAACAAGCTTGATATTTTAAACGATTACCAAGTTGCAGAAAAGAAAGCTGCTGAACTCAGCAACGTCTGTGCCAAGCTGCATGGCGGCAGTCGTACTCAACATCTGCAATCTGCTTACGATGAGAAACTTAGAAGCGTAGAACTTCAGCGTGATAACTTGGGGGTTATTTTAGAAGCAATCGATGCTGCTGAAGATTAGTTATGATTGAAGAAGGATAATTTGCGGTTTTTGGGATTTTTCCAAAAGCCTTTTTAAACGTGAATTCCTTGAGGCTTGGAAAAGAATCTGCCTCAAATTTAAAACCCGGATGATTTGCAATTGATTGCAAATCTAATCCGGGTTTTTGCATATGCATGACAATCAACGGATATGATGGAAATAAGCAAAAAGAGTCGGTTTCTTTTTCGTGTATCAAAACGTCCTGTACGTAATCGGAGTCTGGCATTTACGGGCAAATCTTAAAAATCGATGTTTTGCCCGTAAGCAAGTCCTAACGCATTGATTGAGCAGGAGATACACAGCACTGCATTTGGTAAAATATA
>JBHADD010000062.1:0-4897 GCA_041854925.1 Ligilactobacillus sp.
ATCGATGATTGCTACCAGCATGACAGCCACTATATTGAAGGGGAACTTCACAGCGTTCAGCCGATCGCCTTGGAAAACTATCCCGTCTTTGCCTTGAACAGGCGGATTTGGAACCTGCTCGAAACAAAGAATTTCGGACCTGTCGTTCAAACGGAAATCGGTGCCCTTTTGGTCGGAGGATTCTCCAACAATCATCCAAACGGACATTTTATCAAGGGCGAAGAGATGGGACGCTTTGAGCTGCATGGTTCAACAATCACGTTATTGTTTGAAAAGAACCGACTCGAACTTATTGATGATTTGGAAGATGCTTTTAAACATGAGATTAAAGTTCGGCAAGGAGAGTGGATCGCCAGTGCAATCAACCGATGAAAAAGAAAAAACTGCCCTTTTTGGCATCATTCCGCGCTATGCTGCCTTTCCGCTCTTGATCGTCGTTACCTGGAACATGTGCGTTTACTTTGGAAACCGCATCTTTTCGGCCAATCTTTATCACTACGATTTTACGACGACGCTTGATGAAAAGATTCCGTTGGTTCCTTGGACCATCATTATTTACCTAGGATGCTATCTTTTCTGGATCGTCAATTACATCTTGAGCTGTCGCGACAATCGAGAGAAAGCATTGCGTTTCACGAGTGCGGACGTGATCGGCAAAACTGTCTGCCTTTTATTTTACGTCTTTTTGCCGACTACAAATGTCAGACCAGAAATTACAGGAAACGATGTCTTTTGCCAAATGATGAATTGGCTGTACAGTACTGATACGGCAGATAATTTGCTGCCTTCGATTCACTGTTTCGTCAGCTGGATGTGTTTTATCGGCGTAAGAAACTCGCCAAACGTCCGTGCCTGGTGGAAAAGAGCTTCGTTTGTCATCGCAATCGCCATCTGCATCTCGACTCTAACAACCAAACAGCATGTTTTGGTTGACGCTTTTGCCGGAGTCCTGCTTGCCGAGCTTTGTTATGCATTGGCGAAAAGGTTTCCCGTGTTGGCTAAGCTTCCGCGAATCTGAAGAATTACGTTAAAGGGTCAATGTCGAATTGCGACATTGACCCTTTTTTCACTGTATTTTTTATGACCCTGAAACGGCTTCTTTCATTTGCTTAACATATTCTGCAACATACGGAACTGACTCAGCACCATACTTTTCACAAATTTTAACGATTGCCGATCCAACAATCGCGCCATCGCTTTGCAAAGCCATTTCGTGGGCAGTTTCAGGCGTGCTGATTCCAAAACCGACGGCACACGGAATATCATTTGTTTTCTTGACAAGTTTGACCATGCTTGAAACGTCAGTTTTGATCTTTTTTCTGGTTCCGGTGACGCCAAGCGATGAAACACAATAAACAAAACCTTTGGCATCTTTTGCAATCATCTTGATCCGTTCTTTTGAAGTCGGTGCAATCATTGAAATCAAACATAGTCCGTATTCGTCACACCCCCCGGAAAACTCTTCTTTTTCTTCATAGGGAACGTCTGCCAGAATCAGTCCATCAACACCGACGCTTGCAGCCTTTTTCAAAAAACGATCCGTATCATATGAGTAAACAACATTTGCATAAGTCATCAAAATCAACGGAATCTGCGTCGTTTGACGGATCTTTTCAATCATTGCAAATATTTTGTCAGTTGTCGTTCCTCCTGAAAGCGCACGTAAATTTGCTGCCTGAATGACAGGACCTTCAGCCGTTGGATCAGAAAAAGGGATGCCCAGTTCAATAATATCTGCCCCGGCATCATCCATCGCATAAACAAGCTTCTCCGTTGTTTCAAGACTCGGATCACCGCTTGTTATGAAAGGAATGAATGCCTTGCCGTTCTCAAATGCTTCTTTAATTCTGTCAATCATACAAATTCTCCCCCTCGTATCTTGCAATGGCTGCAACATCTTTGTCGCCTCTTCCGGACAACGTGACGATTACGATTTGATCCTTGCTCATTTTCGGAACGATCTTTTTGGCATAAGCGACAGCATGAGCACTTTCAATTGCCGGAATGATTCCTTCGATTCTTGACAAGTACTCAAATGCGTCTACTGCTTCATCATCCGTGATCGGAACGTATTTTGCGCGCTTTTCATCGTGTAAAAATGCGTGCTCCGGACCAACGCCAGGATAGTCCAATCCGGCTGAAATAGAATAGACCGGTACAATCTGCCCATATTTGTCCTGGCAAAAATAAGACTTCATCCCATGGAAAATACCTGAGCGACCAGTTGCAATCGTTGCTGCCGTTTCAAAAGTATCTGCTCCTTTTCCTGCAGCTTCGCATCCGATCAATCCAACATTTTCGTCATTGATAAAATTATAAAAGCTCCCAATTGCATTTGATCCACCGCCAACGCAGGCAATCACCGCATCCGGCAAGCGCCCTTCTTCTTCCAGAATTTGCTCTCTTGCCTCTTTTGAGATGACGGCCTGAAAATCACGCACGATCGTCGGAAAAGGATGCGGTCCCATGGCAGATCCAAGAACATAATGGGTATCGTCAATTCTCCTGGTCCACTCGCGCATCGTTTCGGAAACAGCATCTTTCAGCGTCCCCGTGCCCGTTGAAACGGAATGAACCTTGGCACCTAAAAGTTTCATGCGATACACGTTTAACGCCTGTCTTTTGCAATCAACCTCACCCATGAAGATTTCGCATTCCATTCCCATCAATGCGGCAACCGTTGCTGTGGCAACACCGTGCTGACCGGCACCGGTTTCAGCAATGACTCGTTTTTTGCCCATCTTTTTGGCCAAAAGGCATTGGCCGAGGACATTATTTATTTTGTGAGCCCCCGTATGATTAAGGTCTTCCCGTTTAAGATAGACTTTGGCACCTCCGAGATCTTTTGTCATATTTTCGGCATAATAAAGCAAAGACGGTCGACCCGCGTATTTTTTCAACAGATCGTCTAATTCGTGCTTGAATCCTTCATCTTCTTTGTAGTAATTATAAGCTTCTTCAAGTTCATCAACGGCGTTCATCAGCGTTTCTGAGATATACTGGCCGCCATGTGCTCCAAATCTTCCCTTAGAATCTGTCATTATCGTTCCTTCTTTCCCGATTGTTCTTTAAAAATTCAGTGATTCGTTTAACTTTTCCATAATCTTTTTGACCGTCGGTTTCAACCCCGCTGCTGATATCTATGGCATAAGGGTCTAATTCTTCAATTGCGAATTCGATATTTTTTTCGTTGAGTCCGCCAGCCAAAAAATACTTGCGCGATGGTTGTACATTTTTCAAAATATCCCAGTTAAATGCTCGCCCTGCTCCTTTTCCCGCATCAAACAGCAAATAATCCGCTTTCGTTTTGCAAAAATGCTCAACGTCATAGGCATTTTTCGGAATGACCGCTTTAATAACCGGCTTTGAGGTTCTCTTTTTAAGTTCTTCGATATAGCTTTCTGATTCGTTCCCGTGAAGTTGTGCCATATCAAAGCTTGCCATCGTTTTAACGACCGTTTCCATGGATTCATCAACAAAAACGGCAACCTTCTTGACGGTTCCCAAAACATTTGCAGCCAGTCGACAAGCTTCGTTTGGTTCCAAACTTCGCCTGCTTTTTGGATAATCAACGATAAATCCGCAATAATCAGGCTGCATTTCATTAATTATCGCAACGTCTGCTTTCGTTTTCAGACCGCAAATCTTCAATCTGCACCTCATATTTTCGCCTCGAATCCTAATTCTTTCAACGCAGCTTTTTTATCACGACTTTTCATCATCGTTTCTCCAATCAGCACGGCATCAACGCAGAAATCTTTCAACTTCCTGACGTCTTCTGCTCTTTTGATTCCGCTTTCTGAAATGAAAATCACATCGGACGGCACGAATTTTCTCAACATGGTGCTGTTTGTAGGATCAACGCTAAAATTTTTCAAGTTGCGATTATTGACCCCGATAATTTTTGCTCCTGATTTTAATGCAACATCGATTTCCGCTTTGGAATGTGCTTCAACAAAAGCATCCATCCCCAAACTTTCAGAAAGTTCACGATAACTTTTCAACTCTGCTTCATCAAGCAGACTGACGATCAAAAGAACTGCTGAAGCCCCCAAAACCTTTGCTTGATAAATCATGTATTCGTCAATCGTGAAATCCTTTCTCAAAACCGGCACCCTGACTTCTTCAGAAATTTCGGCAAGAAATTTATCGTTTCCCAAAAAATATTTCGGCTCAGTCAAAACAGAAATTGCGCTCGCACCTGCTTCTTCATACTCTTTGGCTATTTTCAAATACGGAAAATTCCTTGCAATCACTCCCTTTGAAGGTGAAGCTTTTTTGACTTCGCAGATGCATGACAATCCCTGTTCATTCAATGCTTTTAAAAATGAACTCCGGCTTTTTGACTGTTGTGCTCTACATTTAATTTCTGCAAGACTGACTTGTCTTTTTTGAAATTCAATTCGTTCTTTGGTCGAATCGGCCAAGATCTTTAAAATATCTTCTGTCATTCAGAATCCTCACTTATTTGTCTCTCCCACAAATTCTTCCAGTTTGACACCGGCTGAACCGTCATCTATCAGCCTTTCGGACAACCTGACTCCTTTCTCCATATTCTTTGTCAGCCCCGCCAAATACAGAACCGCACCCGCATTCAGGCAAACAACGTCACGTTTTGCGCTCCGATCTTCTCCATTTAGAACTGCCTTTGTGATTTTAGCATTTTCTTTTGGTGTTCCTCCTTTAAGATCCTCTTTTTTGCATCTTGAATATCCAAAATCCTCTGGCTTGATTTCATAAGTTTTAAAATCGCCATTGTCGATTTCGCAGACTGTCGTTTTTGCGCTCATTGAAATTTCATCCAGACAGTCTTCCCCGTATACGACCATTCCTCGCTTTACTCCAAGTCTGTTCAACACGTGCGCCAATGGTTCGACCAGATTTTTTGAATAAACTC
>JBHADD010000063.1:0-6326 GCA_041854925.1 Ligilactobacillus sp.
CAAAAATAATGCTTGTTACGCCCTGCTTCTGCGCAAAAATGGTTTTTAAAGCCAGCATGATTCGCGATAATTCGCCACCGGATGCGATTTTCGCCAGTGCGCCCATTTCTTCGCCAGGATTTGTTTGAATGTAAAATTCAACCCGATCAATCCCGTTCTCATTCAATTCAGCTGCACTTTCATTAAGAAACTTAACTTCAAAAACGGCTTTATCCATGCAAAGCTCTGCAAGCTGCTGCTGAATCGCTCTTTCCAGGTCTTTAGCAATCGCTCTTCTTCTTTCGCTGAGCTCTTCGGCTAAAGCCATTGCCTCAGCCCGTGCCTTTTTGACGCTGTCTTCTTGTTCGCTTGAGTCGCTGTCGACTTGCTGCATTTCGTCAAGCTCGGCAGAAATTTTTTCAAAATATGCCAAAATCTGCGGAATCGAGTCTCCGTATTTGCGCTTTAACTGATGAATCGTTTCAAGTCTTGCTTCGATTTCGTCCAAGCGATTTTCATCCCACTCCATCGTATCCAACTCATTTGAAACGTCTCTGCCCGCATCTTGCAGACCGTAAAAAGCCTCTGAAATTTTATCAGCTATCGAACTCAGTTTGTCGCTGATTCCGGCAACCTTGTTCATTTCCTCCATGACGTTTCCAAGCACGCCCAAAACATCGAATTCTTCACCGTTAAAAGCTTCGTAGCCCGTTTCAAGCGCATCGTGAATCGTTTGATAATTGTCAAGCTCTTCTTTTTCCGAAAGAAGTTTTTCTTCTTCATCAAAGACCAGATCGGCCGACTTGATTTCTTGAACCTGAAACTGCAGCATGTCCATTCTTTGCGCCCACTGCTTTTCGTTGTTCTCTCTTTTTTCAAGTGCCTTTTTCTTTTTCAAAAAGTCCGCATATCGTTCATGATACTCGTTTAAAAGCGGAGCAAGCGAATTGTCGAAGCCATCGAGCAGCTTGATGTGATTTTCCGGATGCATCAATTCCTGATGTTCGTTTTGGCCATGGATATCGATCAGCGTTTCGCCAACGCGACGAAGCGTGGTCAAATTGACCATCGTCCCGTTGATTCGACAAATATTCTTTCCGCTTCGATAAATATCGCGCTGCAAAATTAAGCCGTCACTTTCAACGTCAATTCCGAATTCATCGAGAACGTCGTTTGTCTTTGAATCGCCGGAAACGTCAAACAGACCTTGAATTACGGATTTGTTTGCACCTTTTCTGATAAAATCGACCGAACCTCGTCCGCCCGAAAGTAATCCCAAGGCATCAATGATGATCGATTTGCCGGCACCTGTTTCACCGGTCAGGACCGTCATTTGGCTTTGAAACTCCAGATCCATTTTTTCAATGATTGCAAAATCGCGAATCGTCAACTCTTGAAGCAAAATATGACCTCCTGAAACTATTCTTCACCAATCATGTCAAGGAGCTTGTGGTGTATCTTTTGCGCATCCTCGTCCGACTTGGCAAAAATCATCACCGTATCATCATCACCCATGGCCGCAAATACTTCCTCATATGCCATCTGAGTAATCAGACTGGTAATGACCGGACCGTTTCCCGGCAGTACTTTAAAGACGCACATGTCACGCAAGAAATCTGACGATACGTATGCCTCTTTCAAAATACGATTGAGCTTTTTTTCGGTACTTGTCTTGACGGAAGGAGGAACGCTGTAACGATATTCACCGTTTGGCGTTGGAACCTTCAAAAGCTGCATATCCTTAACGTCGCGCGAAATCGTTGCTTGAGTTACTTCAATTCCCTTAGCCTGCAGAATCGCAACCAAATCTTCCTGACGATAAATGTCATTTTCTTGCAGAATCCTTCGAATGATGCGCTGTCTGTCTATTTTTCTCATTTATCTCACCTTTCTTTACTTGTGTTCAAGAACGGCATGTGCTTGCTTAACGACTGCCGCTGCATCAACTTCGGGCATAATTTTTCCCTCTCCGCCAACGGATTTCAGGTGTATCAAAAATTCGATGTTTCCCTGACCACCGGTGATCGGCGAAAAATCTAATTCGCAAACATCGTAACCGACGCTTGCAGAAAAGGCCATAATGTCTTGAACGACTTCCAAATGAGTTTTAGGATCATGCACGATTCCGTGCTTGCCGACTTTTTCTCTTCCCGCTTCAAATTGAGGCTTGATCAAAGCAACGACGCTCCCGCCCTCTTTGATGATTGAGTGCAGATTCGGCAAAATCAAATGCAGAGAAATAAATGAAACGTCAATCGTGGCAAAGTCAGGCTGACCGCTTGTAAAATCATCTTTCTTTGAATATCTGAAATTGGTATTCTCCATTACGACGACCCGATTATCTTGTCTCAATTTCCACGCAAGCTGATTGGTGCCGACATCAAGCGCATAACTCATCTTGGCACCTTTTTGCAAAGCCGCGTCAGTAAATCCTCCAGTTGAAGAACCGATATCCAAAACGGTCTTGTCCTTAATCGAAAGATGAAAGACTTTAAGCGCTTTTTCAAGCTTAAGTCCGCCCCGACTGACGTACGGCATTTTCGTGCCCTTAAAATGAAGCTTCGTTTCAGGGTCAACCTTCATTCCCGGCTTGTCCAAACGTTCTTCGTTTTCCCCGAGAATCTCCCCGGCCATAACCGCACGTTTGGCTTGCTCGCGCGTTTCAAATAAGCCTTGCTGAACCAACAAGACGTCAATTCTTTCTTTTTTCATCTAATTCTTACCTACTTTAAAATAATTCAATAACTCTTCAAGCAACATCGTTTTTGCGCCAAACTCTTCTGCCAGCACTTCCAAATGCCTCTTGGCATTCGCTTTTGCTTTGTCAAGTTCCTCGTATGCTCCGTCAAGTCCCAACAGTCCGGGATAGGTATTCTTATGCTCCGACTGATCCTTATGCGTAGCCTTTCCCATTTCTTCCGAAGTTGAAACGACATCCATGATGTCATCATAAATCTGAAATGCCAGTCCAAAACAATTTCCGAGCTCTTTAAGCTCTCTCAAGGCCTGGTCGGAAACGCCGGACAGTATTCCGCCGGATTCAAATGCATACCTGAGCAAAGCTCCGGTTTTTTGCGCATGAACGTTTCTAAGCTGAGGCAGCGTGAGCTTGACGCCTTCATTTTCGATATCCCCGACCTGTCCGTCAACCATGCCTTGAGGTCCGGCCGCAAATGCCAGCATGCTCATGAGCGTGCACTTCGTCTTTGGGACAAGGCTTGTTTGCCCCAAGCATTCAAAGGCTGTCGTCAATAATCCGTCACCAGCCAAAATCGCCATCGCTTCGCCAAAGACTACGTGATTCGTTGCCTTTCCGCGCCGAAGGTCATCATTGTCCATTGCCGGGAGATCATCATGTATCAAAGAATAGGTATGCACGAATTCAAGCGATGAGCAAACGTCTAAAACGTCTTGATCAATTTTTTTCTTGAAAGAATCGCAAACCAGCATGATAATCATTGGCCTGATGCGCTTTCCACCGGCATCAACCGAATAAGCCATCGAATCATGAAGCGTTTTGCGCGCATTAAGCTGTTGCAGGTAGACGTCCATTCTTGCATTTAACAAGGGCAAAAATTCTGCTTGAAAATTATCCAGTTCCGAATTATTCATTGTCATCAGCTCGTTCGTAAATTTCTTCTTCTCCGTTCGAATTGATGACTTTCGTCAATGTTTCTTCGGCATCGTTCAGCGTCTTTTGCAAGGTATTGCTGAGATCGATTCCTGCTTTAAACTGTGCCATTGCTTCTTCCAAAGGAACGTTGCCTTTTTCAAGATTGTTTACGATCTGTTCTAATTCCTGCAGCTGCTGTTCGAATGTTTTTTCATTGTTCATCTGTTTCATTCCTTTTCTGTTTCAGTAATTGACGCATTTGCATATCCGTCTTGCAAATGCAGTTTGATCTCTTCTCCGACGTTAAGCTCATTGACGCTTTTGATCACGCGATCTTCTTGAGTCACATAAGTAAATCCGCGTCCCATCACCTTCAGCGGACTCAGCATGTCAAGCGCGTTTTTGGCCTTGATGAAACGATTCTCTGAATTTCTCAGTTGAATCATTCCTGCGCCTTCAAGCTGTTTTCTGTCTTGTTTCAATTCGCTTTGCAGCAAATTTATCCTGTCAGGCATGATTCGGCCATACAAAACTTTATTTGCAACCGTCAAGCGATTTTTTCCCTGACTGATTTTATTTTGCGTCAAACCGATCAGATCGTTTTGCAGCCTGTCAAGTTTTTGAAGATATCCGTCATACAAACGTTCCGGCTGCACGAAAATATATGAGTTTTTGCTTTTTTCAAACCGTTGCTTAAGATACTCGATTCGATTTCTCATGCTTTTAACCAAACGATAGCGCAACTGTTCAATCATCGCCAAATCATCGCTTAAAACTGAAGTTGCAAGTTCGGCAGCCGCAGTCGGCGTTGCAGCTCTAACGTCTGCCACAAGATCAGCAATCGTCGTATCGGTTTCATGCCCGACCGACGAAATAACCGGAATCTTGCTGTCAAAAATCGCCCGTGCGACCTTTTCTTCGTTAAACGGCCATAAATCTTCAATCGAGCCGCCCCCGCGCCCGATGATAATCGTGTCAAAATCTCCTCTTGCGTTGACTTCCTTCAAGCGCGCAACCAACGTATCAGCAGCTTGAGCACCTTGCACGATCGCCGGGAACAGCACCACTTGGGCAATCGGATATCTTCTGCGAATCGTCGTCCTGATATCTTGAATCACGGCTCCGGAACGGCTGGTAATAACGGCGATGCGCTTAGGAAATCTGTTGATCGGCTTTTTCGGTGCGGAAAACAGCCCTTCAGCCGAAAGCTTTTGCTGAAGTTCTTTGAGTGCCTGATACAGCGCACCGATTCCTTCAGGCTCCATTTTTTCAACGTAAAACTGATATTTTCCGCTTCCTTCATAAACGTCGACATGCCCGCTGACGATGACTTTCATTCCTTCTTCAGGCTTAAACTTGACCTTTGAGAAATCACTTGCAAACATTACGACGTCAATCACTGCATTTTCATCTTTTAAAGAAAAGTATTGATGTTTGGGGCGCAGTCTAAAATTGGAAATTTCGCCTGTCAAATACACTCTGCGCATATACGGATCGGCCGTAAATTTTCGTCTGATGTAACGCGTAAGCGCCGTAACCGTCAGATACTTTTTTTCATCAGGCATTCGCAACACTTCTTTCTGCAAATTCAACCGTTTGTTTCATCAGCATCGCAACCGTCATCGGACCTACTCCCCCTGGGACGGGCGTCAAAAACGCAGCCTTGTCCATAACGTCTTTTGCATCGACATCGCCGCAAAGCTTTCCTTCAGCTGTTCGGTTGATGCCAACGTCGATGACGACTGCACCTTCCTTGATGTAGTCCCTATTAAACATTTTGGCCTTGCCGACAGCCGCAACCAAAATGTCTGCTTTTTTCGTGACGCTTTGCAAATCATGCGTTACGCTATGCGCCACGGTTACGGTTGCGCTCGAGTTGATCATCAAGGCCGCCAGCGGTCTTCCGACAAGATTGCTGCGCCCGACGATCACAACCTCTTGCCCTCTGACGTCAATATCATATTCTTTAAGCAATTCCATGATTCCCCTTGGCGTGCATGGAATTGCTCGGGGCTCATTCATGAACAGACGTCCCATGTTTTCAGGATGAGATCCGTCAACGTCTTTTTTAGGATCGATTGCATCAATAATCGCCTTTTCATCAATATGCTTTGGAAGCGGCATTTGCACCAAAATCCCATGCACGTCAGGATCGTTGTTGTACTTTTCGATCATCTTGAGCACGTCTTCTTGTTTGGAATCTGCAGGCATAGTTTCATCAATCGTTTTGATTCCGATTTTTTCCGCTGCGCGATGCTTGTTTCTGACGTAAACCTTGCTTGCTTCGTCATCACCGACCAAAATTACGGCAAGCGTGGGCGTTACCCCGACCTTTTTTAATCCCTCAACGCTCTTTTTCAAATTCATTTTGACCTTTGCTGAAAGGTCACGTCCGTTCATTATTTCCGTCATCAAAAACACCCCAATGAAGATATATTCTGTCTGTTACAAATATTTTACCATAGCAATGCCTGAATACAGAACTTATTTTCAGGCTTTTTTGAAAACAAAAACAGCCGTCACCCGCAAACGGAAGACAGCTGTATTGTTTAGATTAAATTGGACAAAACGCCATTGATGAACCGACGTGAAGTCTCATCGCTGAATTCTTTTGAAAGTTCCAAAGCTTCATTAAGAGATACCTTGTTCGGAACCTCTTCAACGAACTTAATCTCATAAACGGCAATGCGCATCAAAATCAAATCGGTTTTATTCAAGCGGGAGATCGGCCATC
>JBHADD010000064.1:0-3694 GCA_041854925.1 Ligilactobacillus sp.
GTTGATACGTAACTGTACCAATTTGAAAAAACACAGGAGAAACCGACGGGAACAAAAAAACTCCACTCCATTTCTGAAGTGAAGTTTTCGAGGTCATCAACACCATTTGACAAAGACCCAAAAAAAGACCGGACGCTCCCGGTCTTTTGATTATTTCGGATTTTAGCCAACAAGCGAACCGGCCGGAATTTCATCAGGAACGGTAATCAGCTTGACTGTCTTTCCTTCACCATATTCAGCCGACAAAAGCATCCCCTGGCTGACCTGTCCCATCATCATGCGTGGTTGAAGGTTGGTTACGGCAATGACCTTTTTGCCGATGAGTTCTTCCGGATTCGGATACCACTTGGCAATTCCGGAAAGAATCTGGCGATCGCCGTCGTCGCCTGCATCCAGACGGAATTTAAGCAGCTTGTCAGATCCTTCGACTTTTGAGACTTCCTTGATTTCGGCAACTTTGAGTTCTACTTTGTCAAATTTGTCAAAACGAATTTCCTTTTTCGTCAAATTCAGAGTCGTTGTTTCAGGATCGAACGTCTTGGCAGCTTTTTCAGCCATTGCCTTGCGACCCTTGGCCTTTTCGTTTTTGGACATCTTCGACTTGATATATTCGATTTCTTCTTCAACGTCAAGACGAGGGAAAATCGGCGTTCCTTTTTCGACAACCTTGATTCCGGATGGGAATGCAAAGAAATCCAATCCTTTGATATCCATATTTTCTTCAGGCAATCCGAGTTGTCTGAACATCTTCTTTGGCGCATGCGTCATCACCGGTTGGAGTAAAATGGCAATCACGCGCAAACTTGCGGCAAGGTGCGCCAAAACGCTGTCGAGTTCATTGGCTTTTGATTCATCTTTTGCCAATGCCCATGGTTCGGTTTCATCGATGTATTTGTTCGTCCTGGAGACAAACTTCCAAAGCTTCTCCAAAGCAACCGTAAAGTGCGCTTGTTCGAGTTCGGATTCGTAACCCTTCAGTGCTTCTTCAAAGGCATCTTCAAGGCTCTTGTCAAATGCAGTGACTCCGGAAACGAGCTCAGGCACGTTGCCGCCACGATACTTGTTGATCATCGCAACCGTCCGGTTGAGCAAGTTTCCAAGATCGTTGGCCAAGTCGTAGTTGATGCGATTTACGAAATCTTCCGGCGTGAAGATGCCATCGTTTCCATAAGGAACGGCTCTGATGAGATAATAGCGCAAAGCATCCAAGCCATAGCGTTCCACGATCATTTCAGGATAAACGACGTTTCCTTTCGACTTGGACATCTTGCCATCTTTCATAAGCAGCCAGCCGTGTCCCAAAACATGTTTTGGCAACGGCAAATCAAGCGCCATCAAAATAATCGGCCAGTAGATCGTATGGAAACGAACGATTTCCTTGCCGACCATATGAACGTCGGCCGGCCAGTACTTGTTGAACAATGAATCATCATCGGACCCGTATCCGAGTGCCGTAATATAGTTGCACAAAGCATCGATCCAAACATAGATGACGTGCTTGGGATTGCTTGGAACCGGAATGCCCCAATTGAAACTTGTCCGCGTCAGCGCAAGATCCTCAAGTCCTGGATTGATAAAGTTGTTCAGCATTTCGTTCTTGCGCGTTTCCGGCATGATAAAGTCAGGATGCTCATTGTAATACTCGACCAAACGATCGGCATATTTGCTCATCCTGAAGAAGTAGCAGTCTTCTTCGACAAGTTCGACTTCGTGACCGGAAGGAGCCTTGCCGCCGATCATCTTGCCGTTTTTATCACGATAAACTTCGGCCAGTTGCGATTCGGTAAAGTATTCTTCATCAGAAACGGAGTACCAGCCCTTGTATTTTCCAAGATAGATATCGCCTTTTTTAAGCAGTTTTTCAAAAATTTGCTCAACTGCTTTGACGTGGTAATCATCCGTCGTGCGAATAAACTTATCATTGCTGATTTCAAGCTGTTTCCAAAGTTTCTTGATTGATTCCGCCATGCTGTCGACGTATTCTTGAGGAGTCATATTTAATTCTTCAGCTTTTTCTTCAATTTTCAGACCATGCTCATCGGTTCCCGTCAAGAAGAAAACGTCAAATCCTTGCAGACGCTTGTAGCGCGCCAAAACGTCACACGCAATCGTCGTATACGAGTTGCCGATATGGAGCTTGCCAGACGGATAGTAAATCGGTGTTGTAATATAGAATGTCGGTTTTTCAGCCATTGTCATTCATGTCCCTTCCAAACAATTTTTAAATATTATTTTCTAATTAAAATTTCAGATAGTACAAGTATAACATAGAATAAGCTAGAATTTATATGTTATTTTTTGTCCAGCGAATCAAGCCACCTGATCATGATTTCGGCGACCTTTTCTTGTTGCTGCTGCGTTGAAATTTTAGCCTTGTTGTCGCCTTTTTGCGTCGTATATGCGCCGAATCCCGAGTGATTTCCGCCTTGAATGACTTCCTTCACTGCATTTCCAGGCAAAAAACGGTTGTTTTCCTTCAAGCGCTCCTTCCTGATGACGCCGTCACGACTGGCCGTAATCTGCAATACGGGAATTCCGATCTTCGACAAATCTCCCTTTTCATCAGCATAGCTTGCCATCAAAAAAACGCCTTTCAAATTCTTTTGGTGTTTCCTTTCGGCGGCATATCTGGCTGCGCACACCCCGCCAAGCGAATGGCCGCCAATCACGTAGCCGCCTTTTTTGTCGATCTGGTCCGCTCGATTGACTGAAAGCAATGCATAATCCAGCGGAAAATGCGCAATCGCTACCGGATAGCCGTTTTCAGAAACTTTTTTTGCCCAAACGCCGTAACTTTCAGGTTCAACCAATGCCCCCGGATAAAAAATGACGAGAGGCTTTTTGCTTCCTTCAAAATACGTGAAATTCTCCTTTGCCTTTGCGCTTTTTACAGCATCTCTGGCCTGCATTTCAGGATAGTAGACTTGATTTTTCAGCGACAGCAATATCAAACAGACGACTGCAAAAATCAGACCGCCGATCGTTAAACGTTTTCTGCTCTTTTCGGACATGTTATTCCTCACTTCTTTAAATCGACTTCTTCAAAAACTTCTTTGGCATTCCCGATGATCAACTCTGCGTTTTCAGGCAGCGGAATCTTTTCTTTGTTGACTGCCACGATTTTCGCATCCTTTGAAGCGTATTCAATCAGGCCAGCAAAAGGATACACCGCAAGGGACGTGCCACAAACGACGATAAGATCCGCATTCGAAACGATTTCGATTGCTCTTTCCAAAACCTCTCTTCTGATTGGTTCTTCGTAAAGCACGATGTCGGTTCTCAAAATACCGCCGCAACCTTCATGATGCATGTCTTCCAAGTACTTTGACCACTCAATGCTTCGTCCGCATTTTTGGCAAAACACGCGATACAGGCTTCCGTGAAACTCAATCAGGTCATTTTGAGGAGTCCCCGCTTTTGAATGCAGTCCGTCAACGTTTTGCGTAATGACGCAAGCGTTCTTTTCTTTGGCAAAAAGCGCCATTTTTTCGTGAATCACGTTCGGCTTTGCCTGCGGATAAAACATCTTTTCCTTGACAAATTGATAATGACGCTCGGGTTCTTTTCTCAAGCAGGTTGCGCTGAGCAAATATTCCGGCGTCTGTCCGTCAGAATAAAGTCCGTTTTTCGAACGATAGTCAGGAATTCCCGAAGCAGTCGAAACGCCGGCTCCGGTCAAGAAAACGATGCGCAA